>NZ_DBNHWK010000030.1:0-96865 GCF_057140465.1 Gaiella sp. | reverse complement strand
CCGGTGAGAGGTTCTCCCGGGCGACGTTCTCGACGAGGCCGAGGAGCAACGTGTCGCGGTCGTCCGTCTCACGGACGACCGCCGGCAGGGTGGGGAGGCCGGCCTCACGCGCTGCCCGCCAGCGGCGCTCGCCCGCCACGAGCTCGTAGCCCCCTTCCGCTCGTGGTCGCACGACCACCGGCTGCAACACCCCTTGTGCGCGCATCGAAGCCGCGAGCCCGGCTGTCGCATCCGGCTCGAAGCGCTTCCGCGGCTGCCGCGGGTTGGCGTGGATCGCCTCCACGGGAAGGTGGAGGAGCTCTGCCTCGCCGGCTCCGCCGATGAGGACTTCGAGACCGCGTCCGAGGCCGCGGCGCGGGGAGTCAGGAACGGTCGACAAGCTCCATCGCCACCTTCCAGTAGGCCTGTGCGCCCGCCGAACGGCGGTCGTAGGCGATGACAGGGAGCCCGTGGCTCGGCGCCTCCGCGAGGCGGATCGAGCGCGGGACGGTCGTCGTGAACACGAGGTCGCCGAAGTGCCGCCGCAACTCCGCCTCGACCTCTGCCGCAAGGCGGGTTCGCGCGTCCACCATCGTCAGCAGGATCCCCGCGACGGCGAGCCGCGGGTTCAGCCGCGCCTTGACGAGGTTGATCGACCCGAGGAGTTGCGCGAGCCCCTCGAGCGCGTAGTACTCGGCCTGGACGGGGACGATCACCCGGTCCGCGGCGGCGAGCGCGTTGACCGTGAGCGGGCCGAACGACGGCGGGCAGTCGAGGAAGACGAACGTGTACGGGTCGGTCGTGCCGGCGAGCGCATCGGCGAGGTACCGCTCCCCGCCCTCGAGCGCGGAGAGATGGACGGCTGCCGCCGCAAGCGCCGGCTTCGCCGGCACGAGGTCGAGGTTGTCGAGCCCCGACTCCTTCGCGAGGTCGGCGAGTGGAGCCCCGTCCAGGAGGTCGAGCGTGGAGGTGCCGTTCGCGCGCGTGCCGAGGCCGGACGTCGCGTTCGCCTGCGGGTCGAGGTCGACCAGCAGCGTGCGCTCTCCCGCCTCGGCGAGGCAGGCGGCGAGGTTGACGGCGGTCGTCGTCTTGCCGACGCCGCCCTTCTGGTTCGCGATCGCGTAGACCCGGGCGGGCACGACCGACATTCTCGCGCTGGCGGCGGACGCCGCTCGCTCAGGCGAGCGGCCGCTTCCTGGCCACGCCCGTCCGTCGCGGGAAGCCCGGCGGCGTCGGGCCGGTCTTGCGCAGGACGAGGATGCCCGCTGCGTCCCGCTCGAGCTCGGCACCGAGCCTGCTCGCGGCGGCGGCGACGCGGGCGGCGTCCGCGCTCGGCCCCACCCAGAGCAACGCTCCACCCCCCTCGCGGACGAGCGGCAGGCACCATTCCGCCGCGACGACGGGCTCGGCGAGCGCCTTCGCGACGGCGACGCCGAACGTCTCCAGGGGCTGCTCCTCCGCCCGCCCCCACACGACCGTGAGGTTGGGCAGGTCGTCGGTCCACCGCTCGAGGAATGCGCACTTGCGGCGCTCCGCCTCGAGGAGCGTGACCGCCCGGCCGGGGAGCGACGCCGCCAGTGGGATTCCCGGCGTGCCCCCTCCCGAGCCCACGTCGACGAGCGGCCCGGCGAACCCCTCGACGAGGGGCACGCCGCGGAGCGCGTCCTCGAGGAGCATGCGGCGCGCATCGGCAGGGTCGGCCAGCGCGGTCAGGCCCGGCGTCGCGATCACCGCCTCGAGCCAGCGGTCGAGCACGCCGGCGGAGGGCGTCACGGGGCGTCAGTCCGCGACGCGGCGCGGCGAGACCACGACGTACCGGTGAGGCTCGTCGCCCTCGCTCGCCGTCGCGACGCTCGGGTCGTCCTTGAGGGCCTCGTGCACGAGGCGCCGCTCCACGGCGCTCATCGGCTCGAGGGCGACGCGTTGGCCCGTCGCCGTCGCGCGCTCCGCGGCACGCCGCGCGATCCCGTCGACGGTCGACGCGCGTCGCTGCCGGTAGCCGCCCCCGTCGACGACGACGCGGCGCGGCGCGTCCGCGGACCGCCGCACGAGCGAGGTCGCCAGATGCTGGAGGGAGTCGAGCGTGTGGCCGTGCCGCCCGATCAGCACGCTCACGTCCCCACCCACGATCGTGGCGCGGATCGTCTCGTCGTCCTCGTCCACGCGCGCGCGGGCGGAGAGGTCGAGCGCGGCGATCGTCCGGTCGAGCAGCTCCTGGACGAGCGCAGCCTCGGGCGACAGCGGCGGCGCCTCCTCGCCGGTGACGGACGGCTCAGCGGCCGCGACCGCGAGCACGCGTGCCGGCGTGTAGCCGACGCCGAGGAGGCCGCGCTCCCCCTCCGAGACGACCTGGAATCGGACCGTCTCCCGGTCGAGGCCGGGCACGAGCGCCTCGAGCTCGCGCAGCGCGGCCCACTTCGCCTCGCCGACGGTCTCGCCGGCGGCCTCGACGGAGACGTCGTCGCTCATCGGCGGCCGTGCCCGCCGCGCTTGCGGCGAACGCGGCGGGGAGGCCCGGCAACCGCACGGCCCTTCCCGTCGCGCGGTGGCTGCCCCGCGGGCGGCTTCGAGGACGTCTTCTTCGTGGCGGAGGCCTTCTCCTCGGCCGGCGCCGCCGGCTTCGTCTTGTCCTTCGCGAACGAGAGATCCGGCTTCGGCATCATCCGCCGGGTGACCAGCCCCTGGCCCGTGGTCCACAGGTTGGTCGTCAACCAGTAGATCATCAGGCCGCTCGGGAACTGGATGATGAACGGGATGAAGACGATCGGCAGCACCATCAGCAGGATCCGCTGCGCCTTCTGCATCGTCCCGGACATGAAGTACGACGACGACAGCTGGCTCGCGACGTAGATCACGAGGAGCAGCGGGCCCCAGCCGTTCTTCGTCGGCTCCGTGATGTCGACGAGGCCGAGGAAGTCGAGCGCGGACTCCGGGTACTTGACGAAGACCTCTTTCTCGAAGTCGCGGAGCACGTAGAAGAGGGAGATGAAGATCGGGATCTGGAGGACGATCGGCAGGCACGACGACGCCGGGTTGATCTTGTTCTCCTTGTAGAACTTCATCAGCTCTTCGTTCTGGCGCTGCCGGTCGTGCTTCCAGCGCTGCTGGATCTCCTTCATCTCCGGCATGTGGGCCTGCAGGTTCTGCATCGAGTGGATCTGGCGGACGGTCACGGGGACGAGCAACATGCGGACGCAGACGACGAGCGCGACGACCGACCAGGCCCAGGTGAGGCCGACGGACGCGTGGAACCACTCGAGGACGGCGGTGAGGACGTCCTCGATCGGCGTGAGGAGGCCGCCGACGATCACCGCGCGTCAGCGCTCCGTCCGCGCCCGAAGAGCCGCTGGTCGCGCGCGTAGTCGACGCCGCCGTGCGACCACGGGTTGCAGCGGAGCACGCGCCAGCAGGAGAGCACGGCGCCGCGGGCGAGGCCGTACTCCCGGAAGGCGTCGACCGCGTACTGGGAGCACGAAGGGTGGTACTTGCACGTCCCCGGCGGGGTGAGGAGCCCGAACGTCCGCCGCCAGGCCCACACGCCCGCTACCCCGATCGCGCCGAGGCCCTTCACTCCCCTGCCTTTCTCAGCGCATCCGCGACTTGCTCGACGAGCCAGGCCTGGTCGCGCGTCGCGACGGGCTCGGCGAGCCCCGGCCGGGCGGCGAGCACGTAGTCGCGGCCGGGCAGGACCTCGTCACCGAGCTCGCGCCACGCCTCGCGGAGGCGACGCTTGACGCGGTTGCGCTCGACGGCGGAGCCGACGGTCTTCGGCACGGCGAGGCCCAGGCGGGGGCTGCCGTGCGGGTCGTCCTCGCGCGGGAACACGTGCAGGGTCACGTACCGCGTGGAGACGGAGCGGCCCTTGCGGTAGACCGCGTCGAAGTCCCGCGAGCGGGACAATCGTTGGCGGCGCTCCACGGGGACGACGGTCAGGCCGAGAGCCGGCTGCGCCCCTTCGCGCGGCGGCGCTTGAGGATCGCGCGGCCGGCACGGGTCGACATGCGCGCGCGGAACCCGTGCTTGCGCTTGCGGCGGCGAACGTTGGGCTGGTAGGTGCGTTTCACGGTGCTCGGGAAGGCGGTCGGCGGCGGGCCGAGCGGGCAGTATAGACGAGCATCGACGGCGGCCGCTTATCCACAGCCCGTGGCCGGGGATGATTCGCGGAAAGCGCTGCATGCGGGGTGCGGCCGTCGTCTGCACGGGCACCGCACCGGCTGGTTTCCACACCTGTGGAGAATCGTGTGGAGATCGGAAAGTTCCTGCAAATTGCACTCTTTTTGTCCACGAACGGCGTCGCAGCACTGGCGGACGGGAGGCCGGGATGGTGATATGCTCGCGCCCTCTCCGACCCCCGAAGGAGTCCTGCGCCCGCGTGGAGCACGCCGTCGAGCCCACCGCTGAGTCCCTCTGGAGCGAGCTCTCGCGTCGCCTCCGGGAGACCCTCAACGACACCACCTACACGACGTGGTTCTCGGAAGCCGGCCCGGGCGAGCTCCGGCGGGACACGTTCGTCGTCGTCGTCCCCAACGACTTCACCCGCGAATGGGTGGAGGGGCACTTCCTCGGGCTCATGAAGGCCACGGTCTCGGAGTCCCTGGGGCGCGACGTCAGGGTGCAGCTCGTGGTGTCGGAGCAGCCGCCGGCGATCGTGACCCCGTCAGCGGAGGGAGATCCATCGCCGCAACCCGACCCGGCGCCGCAACCGGGCGCGAACCCGAAGTACACGTTCGACAACTTCGTCATCGGCTCGTCGAACCGCTTCGCGCACGCCGCCGCCCTTGCCGTGGCCGAGGCCCCCGCACAGGCCTACAACCCGCTCTTCATCTACGGGGGCACGGGCCTCGGGAAGACACACCTCCTGCAGGCGATCGGGGCGTACGTGAGCGAGCACACCCGGCGTCTGACGACGCGCTACGTCACGAGCGAGACGTTCATGAACGACTTCATCAACTCGCTCCGCGACAAGCGGATCGAAGGCTTCAAGCAGCGCTACCGGACGTACGACGTGCTCCTGGTCGACGACATCCAGTTCTTCGAGGGCAAGGAGCGGATACAGGAGGAGTTCTTCCACACGTTCAACTCGCTCTACGAGGCGGGCCGGCAGATCGTGATCTCCTCCGACCGGCCGCCGAAGGAGATCGCAACACTCGAGGACCGGCTCCGGTCGCGGTTCGAGTGGGGGCTGATCACCGACATCCAACCCCCGGACCTCGAGACGCGCATCGCGATCCTGCGCAAGAGAGTGACGACCGACGGGATCGACGTCACCGATCCAGAGGTGCTGACGTTCATCGCCGGCCGCGTCTCCACGAACATCCGCGAGCTCGAGGGTGCACTCACGCGCGTGGTCGCCTTCTCGTCGCTCACAGGGTTGCCGTTGACCGTCGATCTCGCCGAGCAGGTGCTGCGGGACGTCTTCCCCGGCGGTGACGCCACCCCCGAGGTCACGATCGCGCGGATCCAGGAGGCGGTCTCGGACCGTTTCGGGCTCAGCGTCGTCGAGCTCGTCAGCCCGCGCCGGTCGCAGTCCGTCGCCTATCCGCGACAGGTGGCGATGTACCTGTCCCGCGAGCTCACGGATGCGTCGCTGCCGAAGATCGGCAAGGAGTTCGGTGGGAGAGACCACACGACGGTGATCCACGCGACGACGAAGATCACGCGGCTCATCAGTGAGGACAGATCTGTGTACAACCTCGTCCAGGACCTCACAGCCCGCATCAAACAGACCCGGTGAGATGAGGATCGGCAACGCGGGCACACGTCGACATGGGGGTCCGGTGGACGACTGCGGTGTGGTCGTCACCAACCCCGATCGCCGTGCTCATGCGGGGTCGGGACCGTCATCCACATCGTCCACACTCCTTACTACGTCTATGAAAGGTTCTTAGGTAGGAGAACAGCAATGGAAGTCGACACCGCACTCGCCCACGATCTCTCCGTCCGCTGCTCGCGCGACGAGTTGACCGCTGCGCTGGGCGTTGTCGCCCGCGCGGTCTCCACCCGCGGCGCAGTCCAGGTGCTGTCGGGCGTGCTCCTCGAAGCCCGAGAGGGCCGTCTCGAGCTCTCAGCGACCGACATGGAGCTGTCGATCCGGACGTCGCTCGCCGCCGACGTCGACGGAGAGGGCGCGTTCGTCGCACCCGGCCGCCTGCTCGTCGACCTCGCGCGACTGCTCCCCGCAGACGAGGTCGTGCTCGGATACCGGGCCGAGGACGGCGCAGCCTCCGTTCGCAGCGGCGCCTACGCATCGCGGTTGAACGTGTACGCGGCGGACGACTTCCCGCGGCTGCCGTCGGTCGACGTGGGGCTCCACGAGGTCGGTGCCGCATCGCTGCTCGACACGATCGAGCGGGTGTCGCGAGCGGCATCGCGCGACGAGTCGCGCCCCGTGCTCACCGGCATCCTCGTGCGCTTCGACGGTGCGACCCTGACCATGGCCGCGACCGACTCCTACCGGCTCTCGCTGAAAGAGACCCCGCTCGACACGCCCGGCCCCGACCTCGACGCGATCATCCCCGCGCGCGCCCTGGGCGAGCTCGCACGCCTGGCCGCCGGCGCGGAGACGATTCGCCTGGGCACGAGCGACAACCACGTCATCTTCGGTGTCGGCGACCTGTGGCTCACGACACGCCGGATCGACGGCCAGTTCCCGAACGTGCAGCAGCTGCTGCCAGAGTCGTTCGACGTGGAGCTGGAGCTGCCGCGCGCCGAACTCCTCGACGTCGTCCGCCGTGCCGCCGTGATGGCGCAGCGGAACGCGCCGCTCCGGCTGCGGTTCGCGGAGGGCGCGCTGACCGTCGGCGCCCAGAGCCAGGACGTCGGCGAGACGTCCGAGTCGCTCCCGGCGGGCTACACCGGCGAGGCGCTCGAGATCGGGTTCAACGCCGACTTCCTCCGCGAGGGCCTCGAGTCGATCCATGCCGACACGGTGCAGATGAAGCTCATCAACCCCCTGCGGCCGGGCCTCCTCACCGCCGACGGCGATGCGTTCTGGTACCTGATCATGCCGATCCGCCTCGCAGGCTGATCGTCGACGGGGTCACGCTCCGGGAGTTCCGCTCCTACCGCGAGCTCCAGCTCCAGCTCCAGCCCGGCCTCGTGCTCGTGACCGGCGCGAACGGCGCCGGTAAGACGAACCTCCTCGAGGCACTCCATGTCGGCACCCAGGGCTTCAGCCCGCGAACGCGATCCGACGCCCACCTCGTCCACCACGACGCAGACCACGCCCGGGTCACCGTGGCCGGGCGCCGCGAAGCCGTCCCGACGACGGTCGACGTGACGCTCGCCCGCCATGCGCCGAAGCGCGCGCGGCTCAACGGCGCACCGGTGCGCTCCGCGGAGCACCTGCGAACCGAGCTCACGACGCTCGTCTTCACCCCCGACCGGCTCGCGGTCGTCAAGGGTGGTCCCGCCGTCCGCCGTGCGTACCTCGACCGCTCTCTCGGCCGCCTGCTCCCGTCGCGGGCGCCGCTGCCGCTCGAGTACGGCGCCGCGCTGGGTCAACGCAACGCGGCGATCCGCCGCATCTCGACCGGTCACGCGACGCGCGACTCCCTGTCGCCGTGGACGGAGCGGGTGGTCGTCCTGGGCGCGGCCCTCGTCGCCGCGCGTCTCGAGACGCTGGCACTGCTCGCACGACCGTTCGCGGAGCGCGCGGAGGAGCTCGGCCTCACCGAGACGGAGCTCGCGTACGAGGGCGACCCGCCGTCGGTGGACGAGCTGGACGCGCGGGTCGACCGCGACCTCGAGCGCGGGTCGACCGGGCTCGGGCCCCACCTGCACGAGATCGCGATCCGGTCCCGCGGCCGCGACCTCCGCACGCTCGGCTCACAGGGCGAGCAGCGACTCGCAGTGCTCGCGCTGCTGCTGGCCGAGGCGGAGCTGCTCGCCGACCGGGCACGGGTGCCGCCGCTCGTCCTGCTCGACGACGCCCTCTCCGAACTCGACGCCGATCGGCGTCGGATCCTCAGCGCCCGGCTCGGGCACGTCGGCCAGGCGATCGTCACCGCCACCGGCGCGGAGGCGATGCCGCTCGCACCCGCCCAGCTCCTCGTCGTCACGCCCGGCAGCGTGCGGGCCGCATGATGGAACGGATCGGCGGCGAGGTACGACGCTCGCTCGGCGGTGCAGGCGTGCCCGACGCCGGCGTGCTGGCGGCCGTCGTGGACGCGTGGCCCGACGCGGTCGGCCCGGCGATCGCGCGGTCGGCGTGGCCGTCCCGCATCGGCCGCGACGGGACGCTCCACGTGGCGACGGTGTCTGCGACGTGGGCCTTCGAGCTCGGACATCTCGCCGGGGAGATCCAGGCGAAACTGACGGCCGCGGTCGGCCCGGACGCCCCCTCCACGCTCCGGTTCTCGCCGGGCCCCGTCCCCGCCGCGGGCGCCGAGGAGGAGGGCGACCCCGTGCCTCCTCGCCCGTCGGCGGAGGAGGAGCGAGAGGCGGATGCGATCGCCTGCGGGGTGGACGACGAGCGGCTCCGTGAGCTCGTCCGCCGAGCCGCCGCCGCAAGCCTCGCAGCCCGCCGCTCCGACCACTCGTTCTGATAGACTTACCGCAGCCCGCAAAACACATGTTTTGCAGGGCTTTTTTCTATGACAGAGACGAGTTACACGGCCAAGGACATCACGGTCCTGGAAGGGCTCGAGCCGGTCCGGCTGCGGCCGGGAATGTACATCGGCTCGACCGGGTCGCGGGGCCTCCACCACCTCGTGTACGAGGTGGTCGACAATGCGGTCGACGAGGCGCTCGCGGGCCACAACGACCACGTCGACGTCACGATCCACCCGGACAACTCGATCACTGTCCGAGACGCCGGGCGCGGGATCCCGGTCGACGTCGTCGCCGACCAGGAGCTCCCTGCGCTCACCGTCGTCCTCACGAAGCTCCACGCCGGCGGCAAGTTCGGGGGAGAGGGCTACAAGGTCTCGGGCGGCCTCCACGGAGTCGGCGTCTCGGTGGTCAACGCCCTCTCGGAGTGGCTCACCGCGACCGTGTGTCGCGACGGGACGAAGTACCGGCAGGAGTTCGCCCGCGGCGTGCCGCAGGGCGCCATGGAGACCGTCGGGAAGTGCTCCAAGGCGGAGACCGGGACGACGATCTCCTTCCTGCCGGACGACGAGGTCTTCGACGACACCGAGTTCAACGCCGGCACGCTCGCGCAGCGACTCCGGGAGACGGCGTTCCTCACCCGCGGCCTGCGGATCGCGCTGCGTGACGAGCGCGCCGGTGGCGAGAGCCACGAGTTCCACTACGAGGGCGGCATCCGCGACTTCGTCGGCCACATCAACGAGGCGAAGGACGCGGTGCACAAGCACGTCGTGTACCTGGAGGGCGAGAACGAGGAGGGCCAGGTCGAGGTCGCGATGCAGTGGAACACCTCGTACGTCGAGTCGGTGTTCTCGTTCGCGAACAACATCAACACGACGGAGGGCGGGACGCACCTCTCCGGGTTCCGGTCGGCGTTGACGGGAACGCTCAACAAGTACGCCCGCGAGAAGAGCCTCCTCAAGGAGAAGGAGGACAACCTCGAGGGGGAGGACGTCCGCGAGGGCCTCGCCGCCGTGATCTCCGTGAAGCTCGCGAACCCCCAGTTCGAAGGACAGACGAAGACGAAGCTCGGGAACCCGCCGGTCGAGAGCCTCGTGAAGACGACGGTCAACCAGCGACTCGCGGAGTTCCTCGAGGAGCATCCGACCGAGGCGAGGCAGATCATCACGAAGGCGATCTCCGCAGCGCGAGCGCGACAGGCGGCGCGGAAGGCCCGCGAGCTGACCCGACGCAAGAGCGCGCTCGAGAACTCCGCCCTGCCCGGCAAGCTCGCGGACTGCACGATCAAGGACCCCGAGTCGGCCGAGCTCTACATCGTCGAGGGTGACTCGGCGGGCGGCTCCGCCAAGCAGGCGCGGGATCGCACCTACCAGGCGATCCTCCCGCTGCGCGGCAAGATCATCAACTCCGAGAAGAACCGGATCAACAAGGTGCTCTCGAACACCGAGATCCAGGCGATGATCACCGCGATCGGGACCGGGTTCGGGGACGAGTTCGCGATCGAGAACCTCCGCTACGGGCGGATCATCGTGATGACGGACGCGGACGTCGACGGCGCCCACATCCGCACGCTCGTCCTCACGTTCCTCTTCCGCACGATGCCGGAGCTGTTCGAGCGGGGGCACATCTACATCGCCGTCCCCCCGCTCTACCGCGTCAAGCTCGGCAGCCGTGAGCTCTACTTCGAGAAGGACCACCAGCTCGAGGAGCTCCTGCTCCGCGAGCGCGCCAAGGACGTGACCGTCGAGGCGCGGGATTCCGCTGCGGCTCCGCTCACCGAGACCCGGTTCTGGAAGTTCGACCGCGAGCTGGAGAGGCTCGAGGCGTGGGCGAAGAAGCTCGCGAGCGAGTTCCCGCAGGCCGCCGACTTCGCCCTCGCGTACGGGCTCGTCGAGGCGACCGCGACCTCGACGGACGACGCGGAGGCGCTGATCGTCTCGCTGACGCCGAACGGGCACGAGCTGACCGTGACGGAGCGCGCTGACGACCGGCTCCGGATCAAGGTCGTCGAGACCGAGACCGGCGCAGCGGCATTCGTCGAGCTGCCGACGGCGATGCTCGGCTCCACGACGCTGCAGGACGTCCGCAAGGCGTACGCACGGGTGGCGGACGCGATCGGCGGCCACCCGCCGTTCACGGTGGCGTACGGGAAGAAGTCCGCACAGGCTGCGACCTTCGCCGAGCTCCGCAGCAGGATCGTCGAGCTCGCGAAGGACGGGATCCAGCTGTCACGGTTCAAGGGGCTCGGAGAGATGAACCCGGAGCAGCTGTGGGAGACGACGATGGATCCCGCCCGGAGGATGCTCCTCCGGGTCGAGGTCGAGGACGCCGCCGCCGCCGATCGGGTGTTCTCGATGCTGATGGGCGACGCCGTCGAGCCCCGCCGCGAGTTCATCGAGCAGAACGCGGCAGCGGTGAGGTTCCTGGATGTCTGAGCTCGTCGAGCCGCTCGGCCCAGGCCGTATCGAGGCCCGCGAGCTCGAGCAGGAGATGCGCTCGAGCTACCTCGACTACGCGATGAGCGTGATCGTCGGCCGCGCGCTGCCCGACGTCCGCGATGGGCTGAAGCCCGTGCACCGACGCGTGCTCTACGGCATGCACGAGGCCGGGATGCAGCCGAACCGGCCGTACGTGAAGTCCGCCCGCGTCGTCGGGGACGTGATGGGCAAGTACCACCCCCATACCGACTCCGCGATCTACGACACGCTGGTCCGGATGGCACAGCCCTTCTCGCTCCGGTACACGCTCGTCGACGGCCAGGGGAACTTCGGGTCGGTCGACGACGACCCCGCGGCCGCGATGCGGTACACGGAGTGCCGGCTCACGCGCCTCGCGACGGAGCTGCTCCGGGACATCGACGCCGACACCGTCGACTTCGCGCCGAACTACGACGAGTCGCGTCGCGAGCCGTCCGTCCTGCCGTCCAGGTTCCCGAACCTGCTCGTCAACGGCTCCGCGGGGATCGCCGTCGGCATGGCGACGAACATCCCGCCGCACCACCTCGGGGAGACGATCGACGCGGTCGTGCGCCTGATCGACAAGCCGGACGCGAGCGTGGACGACCTCATGAAGGACGTGAGGGGCCCGGACTTCCCGACGGGCGCGCTGATCGTCGGGCGCGCGGGGATCCGCGACGCATACCGCTCGGGCCGCGGCCGGATCGTGATGCGCGCCCGCGCTCACGTCGAGGAGCTCCGGGGCGGCAAGAGCGCGATCATCGTCACCGAGCTCCCCTACGGCGTGAAGAAGGGCGGCGACTCCGGAGTGATCCGGAAGATCGCAGACCTCGTCCACGAGAAGGTGCTGACGGAGATCTCCGACCTCGCCGACCACTCCGACCGGAGCGGGATGCGGATCCAGATCGAGCTCAAGCGCGAGGCGATCCCGCAGGTCGTCCTCAACAAGCTGTTCAAGCACACGGCGCTGCAGACGACGTTCGGCTACAACGCCGTCGCGCTCGTCGACGGCGTCCCGCGCACGCTCTCGCTGCTCGAGCTGATCCGGCACTACCTCGAGTACCAGCGCGAGATCGTCGTCCGACGCTCGAAGCACGAGCTCCGCCAAGCGGAGCGGCGGGCGCACATCCTCCAGGGCTACCTGATCGCCCTCGACAACCTCGACGCGGTGATCGCGCTGATCCGCGGCTCCGACGACACGGAGAGCGCCCGCAGCGCGCTCCAGGAGCAGTTCGACCTCTCGGAGGAGCAGGCCCAGGCGATCCTCGACCTGCGTCTCCGCGCCCTCACGGGGCTCGAGCGCAAGCGCGTCGAGGACGAGTACCGTGACCTCCAGGAGCGGATCGGCGAGCTGCGGGCGATCCTCGGTGACCCGGCGCGCGTGGACGCGCTGATCCGGGAGGAGCTCCTCGAGATCAGCGAGATCTACGCCCGCAAGGACGACCGCCGTACGGAGATCGTCGCCGGCGAGGACGCGCTCGAGCTCGAGGACATGATCGCCGAGGAGGACATGGTGATCGCGATCACGCGGTCGGGGTACATCAAGCGTCTCCCGGTGACCGCGTACCGCGAGCAGCGCCGCGGCGGGATCGGCGTGATGGGGATGGACCTCAAGGAGGACGACTACATCGAGCACCTCTTCGTCGCCTCGACGCACGACTACATCCTCTTCTTCACGACCGTCGGGAAGGTCTACCGGCTGAAGGTGCACGAGCTGCCGCTCGGCTCCCGGCAGTCGAAGGGCCGCGCGATCGTCAACCTCCTGCCGTTCCGCCAGGGAGAGCTCGTCCGCGCCGTGATCGCGACGCGGGACTTCAAGGAGGCGCGCTTCCTCGTGTTCGCGACGAAGCGCGGTGTCGTCAAGAAGACCGCGTTCGGCGACTACAACACCCCTCTGAAGGCCGACGGGATCATCGCGATCAAGCTGCGCGACGACGACGAGCTCGTGGGCGTGCGACTCTCGGACGGCGACGACGACGTGCTCATGGTCTCGCGGGCCGGGCAGGCGATCCGGTTCCGGGAGCAGGACGTGCGGCCGATGGGGCGGCCGGCCTCGGGGGTGCAGGGGATGCGCCTGCGCGCGGAGGACGAGGTGATCGCCGTCGACATCGCGAAGGACGACGCCGACCTCCTCGTGGTCACCGAGAACGGCTGGGGGAAGCGCACCAGGATCTCCGAGTACCCCGTGAAGGGGCGCGGCGGCCTCGGGGTGCAGACGGCGAAGCTCGTCGAGGGCAAGGGCAAGCTCGCCGGCGCCCGTGTCGTCCGCGACGGCTACCAGGTGATGCTCGTGTCGGACGGCGGCACGGTGATCAAGATGGCCGTCGACGACGTCAAGCGCTCCGGGCGGGCGACGCAGGGCGTGATCGTCATGCGCCTCCGGGAAGGCGAGCAGGTCTCGAGCCTCGCGCCCGTGGTCTCCGGCGACGAGGCGGGAGGCGACGGCACCGACGCGCCGGCGGCCGACGCGCCGGCGGACGGCGCCTAGGGCGCCCGCGGCGGCCGTCCGCCGGCGATCCGCTCAGGACGACGGGCCGCGCGTCCTCCCCAGGGTGTCGAGGAACTCGATCGGGATGGGGAACACGACGGTGGAGCTGTTCTGCGCGCCGATCTCGAGGAGCGTCTGCAGGTAGCGGAGCTGCACCGTGATCGGCTCCTGCGCCATCACGGCCGCCGCGTCCCGGAGCCGCTCGGACGCCTGGTACTCGCCCTCGGCGGAGATCACCTTCGCGCGCCGCTCCCGCTCGGCCTCCGCCTGCCGGGCCATCGCGCGCTGCATGTCGCTCGGGATCTCGACGTCCTTCACCTCGACGATGGTGACCTTGATCCCCCACGGCGAGGTGGCGTCGTCGATGATCCTCTGCAGGATCTCGTTGATCTTGTCCCGCTCCGAGAGGAGCTCGTCCAGCACGTGCTGGCCGAGGACCGAGCGGAGGGTCGTCTGCGAGATCTGGGACGTCGCGACCATGTAGTTCTCGACCTGGACGATCGCCGCCTTCGGCTCCACGATCCGGAAGTACGCGACCGCGTTCACGCGGACCGGCACGTTGTCCTTCGTGATCACCTCCTGCGGCGGCACGTTGAGGGTGACCGTGCGCAGGTCGACCCGGACCATGCGGTCGATGATCGGGATCAGGAGGAAGAGCCCCGGCCCCTTCGGCTCGGCGAGCAACCGGCCGAGCCGGAAGACGACGCCTCGCTCGTACTCCCGCGCCACCTTGACGGCGGCCGAGAGGACGATCGCGAGGAGGATGACCACGACGGCGACGACGATCAGTACGGCCACGTCAGCCCCTTTCGTTCGCGGGTGAGGAGACGACGAGCCCGAGGTCGTCGTCAACGGAATCGACCGACACACGATCTCCGGGCACGAGCGGTCGGCCGTCGACGCTGCGTGCCCGCCACAACTCGCCGCCGACGGCAACGTAGCCCTGCCGGCGCACCTCGCCCTCGCCGCCGATCAGGCGGTGGACGTCGACCTCGGGTGGACGACGCCGGGCGGCCATCGCCTTCGTGAAGCCCACGCCGACGATCAGCGCGAGCGTGACGGCGATCGTGATCGCCACCCAGAGCGAGACCTGGTATGCCTCTCCGGCCGGATCGAACAGCATGAGCGCGCCGACGACGAACGTCACCGCACCGGCGACCGTCAGCGCGCCGTGGCTGGGCACGAAGAGCTCGGCGACGAAGAACGCGATCGCGAGCACCATCAGCAGCGCTCCCGCCACGGAGACCGGGAGCACCTGGAGGCCGTAGAGCGCGACGAGGAGCGAGATCGCCCCGACCGTCCCCGGGAAGATCAGCCCGGGGTTCCAGAGCTCGACGACGATCCCGATGAGGCCGATCGAGAGCATCAGCGCGATGATGTTCGGGTCGATGAGGATGTCGAGCGCGCGTTGCCAGAACGACATCCGCACCGTGTCGATCGACGCGCCGGCCGTCGCCAGCGTGAGGCCCTTGGGTTGTGTCTCCCGCCCGTCGATCGTCTCGAGCAGCTCGGGGAGGGTGGCCGAGATCTCGTCGATCACGCCGCGCTCGAGCGCCTCGCGCGCGCCGTAGTTCGCGGCGTCGCGCACCATCGCCTCGGCTGCGGCGGCGTTGCGGCCGTGCTCCCGTGCGAGCTCCGACACGTACGCAGCGGCATCGTTCACGACCTTCTTGCGGAGGTCGTCGGAGAGGTCCTCGCCGCTCGTCGAGATCGGCGTCGAGGAGCCGATGTTCGTCTGCGGAGCCATGGCGAGGACGTCGGCGGCCTGGCCGATCACGGCGCCTGCGGAGTCGGCGCTCGACCCGGGCGGGGAGACGTACACGATCACGGGGATGGGCAGGCCGAGGATGCTCTTGACGATCTCGCGCATCGACGACGAGAGCCCGCCGGGCGTGTCCATCTCGATCACGACCGCGTCGTACCCTTCGTCCACGCCGCGCTCCATCACGTCCTGCAGGAAGTCCTGCGTCACCGGGTTGACGTCGTTGTCGAACTCGGCGACGAGGACGCGCGCATCGTCCGCGGCGGCCGGGGAGCCGAGTACGAGTGCCGCCCCGAACATGGCCGCGAGGAGCAGAAAACCCCGCAAACTCCGGCCCTTCACAACTGTAAGGAGACTATCAGGGGAGGGGTCGGCACCCTTGTCGGCGAACGCTGAGAAGGGCACGCTGGTGTTGCCTGTCATGACTCGCACGTTTCTCGCCCTCACGGTGCTCGCCGTCGCGGCGGCCGTCCCACCCGCCGCCTCGGCGGGCCTCGTGACGTCGTCGACGCGCCCCGTCGGCGAGATCACGCTGCAGGCGACCGAGGTCCCTGCGCCGCCCCGGTTCGACCTCGTCGGGCTCCGCTGGCGCGGATCGGGGCGGGTCGAGCTGCGGACACGCTCCGCCGACGGAGCGTGGACGCCCTGGCGCGACGCAGCGCCCGAGCGGACGGACCGGCCGGACGTCGGCGCCGGCGAGGGCAGGCGACTCGAGGGATGGACGGTGGGCAACCCGTGGTGGGTCGGCCCGTCGGACCGGCTCCAGGTGCGCGCGCGGGGCGCGGTGCGGTCGGCGCGGGCGACCTTCGTCCGGAGCCCAGAGGTGCGCATACCGCTGCGAGCGCTGGCCGAGACCGGTGCCCCCGCGATCGTGTCGCGCTCCACGTGGAGCGCCGACGAGTCGATCCGGCGCGGAGAGCCGACGTACGCGCCCGACCTCCGGTACGCGATCGTGCACCACACGGCCGGGTCGAACGACTACTCGCGGTCGGAGGCAGCGGCGATCGTCAGGGGCATCCAGACGTACCACGTGCGCTCGAACGGCTGGAACGACATCGGCTACAACTTCCTCGTCGATCGCTTCGGCACGATCTACGAGGGGCGCTACGGCGGCATCGACCGGAACGTCGTCGGCGCCCATGCGCTGGGATTCAACACCGGGTCGGTCGGCGTCGCCCTGCTGGGGACCTACACGAGCCCGCGTCCGTCCGCCGCCGCCGAGAAGGCGATCGCCACGCTCCTCTCGTGGCGGCTCGACCTCGCGTACATCGATCCCCTGGCGACGATCACCGTGCCGTCCGGCGGCAGCGACCGCTATCCGGCCGGCGTGGCCGTGCAACTGCGGACGGTCTCCGGTCACCGTGACACGGGGTTCACCGCGTGCCCGGGCGACGCGCTCTACGCCAGGCTCGGCGCGCTGGCTGCGCAGGCCGCGGCGGCGGGCGGGCCGAAGCTCTACTACCCGTTCGCCGACGGCGTCCTCGGCGGCCCGATCCGGTTCACCGCCCGTCTCTCGCAGCCCCTCCGCTGGCAGGTGGTCGTCGCAGGCGCCGATGGGGCGGAGGTGGCGCGCGGCACCGGGTCGTCCACGGCGATCGACTGGACGTGGGACTCGTCGGCGGCCGCGCCGGGCGAGTTCCGCTGGACGATCGGCGCCGGAAGCGGCGACCGGTCGGTGCGCCCCGCGTCGGGAACGCTGGGCTCGGCGGTGGAGCCGGGTCCGCTCGAGCTCCTCGGCGTGTCGGCCGACCCGCCCACGATCAGCCCGAACGGGGACGGCGAGGCCGACGCGACGGTCGTCGCGTACACGCTGTCGGTGGACGCGACGGTTGCCGCGACCGTCCTCGACGAGGCCGGCTGGGAGCTCGCCGAGCTCGAGCCGGCGCGTTGGCGTCGCGCGGGGCAGCACACCGTCGACTTCGACGGCGGCGATCTCCCCGACGGCCGCTACGCCGTCCGGCTCGTCGCCCGGTCCGCCGACGGCGTCGAGGTCGAGGCCCGCGTGCCCGTCTCGATCACGCGAACGCTCTCTCTCGCGTCGCTCGTTCCCGCGGTGTTCTCGCCGAACGGTGACGGACGGGTCGATCGGGCGCGCGTGTCGCTCACGCTCGGACGGGAGGCCGCCGTGCGGGTGCGGGTCCTCCGCGGCGAGCGCTGGGTGGCGACGCCGTTCGACGCGCGGCTGAAGGCTGGCCGCCGCACCGTCCTCTGGGACGGGTCGAAGCGCGTCGGCAGGCTCCGCGACGGTGACTACACCCTCGTGCTCGAGGTCACGGACGAGGTGGCGACGACCCGCATCGCCTTCCCCGTGACGAGCGACACGACGGCGCCCAGGCTGCGCCTGGTCTCGCGGACACCGCCCCGGATCGCGGTCAGTGAGCCGGCATCGGTTCGGCTGCGCGTCAACGGTGCGGTGCGGCGACTCCGCGTCACGGAGGCGGGGACGGTGACGATTCCGGGTATCCGCGGTGTGCGCACGCTGATCGCGAGCGCCCAGGACGCCGTCGGCAACCGCTCCCGCGTGCTCACCGTTCGCTGAGCGGTCGCACGCGGCGAGTAGACTCGCCCGGTGCAACCGTCGCGCCGTCCCCGGCCTCGAATCGAGCGACGACTCCGGTCCGGCCGGCCCCTGCAGTACGAGCGACTGAGCGATCCGATTCTCGTGACCCGCGCGAAGGACGGCGACCCGCAGGCACTCGCGGCCCTGTGCGAGCGGCACGCGCCCCGCGTCGAGCGAACCGCCCGCCACGTCCTCCGGAACGAGGAGGACGCTCGTGACGCCTCCCAGGAGGCACTCGCCTCTCTCTGCACCAAGCTCGGCCAGTTCCGCGGCGACGCTGCGCTCACCACGTGGCTCCACCGGCTCACGATCAATGCGTGCCGTGACGTCGCACAGCGTCGGCTGCGCCGCCCGTGGGAGACGCTCGACCAGGACTCGCGGGTCTCGCCCGATCCCTCGCCCGCGCGCGCGGCCGAGCTGTCGGAGCTCCGTGCCGAGCTCCGCGAGGGGCTCGCCATGCTGCCCCGGGCGCAGGCCGACGTGATCCTCCTCGCCGACGCCCTCGGGTACACGTTCCGTGAGATCAGCGACGCGTCGGGCATGCCGGTCGGGACCGCCAAGTGCTACGCGCACCGCGGGAGGGTCGGCCTCCGGGAGCGCCTCGGGCCCCGGGAGCCGACCACGTGAACCTCACCGTCCCCTTCGGCCGGGACGTGATCGAGTCGATCATCCCGCATCGCGATCCGTTCCTGCTCATCGACGAGGTGGTCGAGCTCGAGCCGGGACGCAGAGTCGTCGCCACACGGGCCGTCCGGGCGGACGACCCGTGGTTCGCGGGGCACTTCCCGGGGCGTCCCGTGATGCCCGGCGTGCTGATCGTCGAGGCGATGGCGCAGGCGGGCGCGGTCGCCGTGCTCGTGGAGGAGGAGAACCGGGGGCGGATCGCGTTCTTCGCCGGGATCGACGACTGCCGTTTCAAGCGCGTGGTCGAGCCCGGCGACGTGCTCACGCTCACCTGCGAGATCGACCAGGTGCGCGGGCCGATCGGGCGCGGCAAGGCGACGGCGCACGTCGGAGACGCGCTCGCGGCACGGGGGACGCTCACGTTCGCGGTGGAGCGATGATCGGCTCCGCCGGTGCGCGCCGCATCGGGATCACCGGCCTCGGCGTGAACGTCCCCGAGCGCGTGCTCACGAACGACGACCTCGCCCAGATCGTCGATACGTCCGACGAGTGGATCGTCGAGCGGACGGGCATCCGCGAGCGCCGGATCGCGCGCGACGACGAGGCACTCACCGACGTCGCGCTTCCGGCGGCGCGGGCCGCGCTCGCCGAGGCCGCATTGGCGCCCGCGGACGTCGACCTCCTGATCTGCGCGACGGTGACGCCCGACATGATGTTCCCGACCAGCTCCGCGCTGCTCGCCAACACGCTCGACATGCCCAAGGCCGCCGCCTACGACCTGCTCGCCGGGTGTACGGGGTTCGTGTACGCGATCGCACAGGCCTACGGGATGCTGGCCTCCGGGCTCGCCCACCGCGCTCTCGTCGTCGGAGGCGACGTGCTCTCGAAGATCCTCGACTGGGAGGACCGCTCGACGCTCGTCCTCTTCGGCGACGGGGCGGGAGCGGTCGTGATGGAGCCGGTGCAGCGCGGCGGCTTCCTCGGCTTCGAGCTCGGCGCCGACGGCGGCGGAGGGGATCACCTCCGGCTTCCCGGAAGCGGCTCTCGCCGGTTCGACGACCCGGAGGGCCTCGTGAAGATGAACGGGCGCGAGGTCTTCAAGTTCGCGACGCGGGTGCTGGTCTCGTCGGCCGTCGCCGTCCTCGAGCAGTGCGACAAGACGATGGACGAGGTCGACGTGTACGTCCCGCACCAGGCGAACAAGCGGATCATCGACTACGCGGCGGGGAAGCTCGGCGTCGACTCCGAGCGGACGGTCGTGAACGTAGACCGCTTCGGCAACACGTCGTCCGGCTCGATCCCGCTCGCGCTCGCCGACGCGCGCGCCGACGGACGGCTCCACGACGGGTCGCTCGTGCTGATGACCGGGATGGGTGCTGGCCTCACGTGGGGGTCCGCGCTGCTTGAATGGACGGACGCAACCGCAGCGGCAGGCCGCTGAAACGCACACGAGGAGGAACGGATGTCGAAGATCGCCTTCTGCTTCCCCGGGCAGGGCTCGCTGTCCGAGGGAATGGGGCGCGAGATCGCAGAGGCGATCCCGGAGGCGATGGCGGTGTTCACCGTCGGCAGCGACGCATCGGGGCTCGACCTGCAGCACCTGTGCTTCGAGGCGTCGCTCGTCGAGCTCGTCGACACGGAGGTACAGCAGCCGGCGCTCGTCGCGACGAGCCTGGCCATTCTCGCCGCACTCAGGCGCGAGGGCATCCGGCCCGATGTCGTCGTCGGCCACTCGGTCGGCGAGTTCGCCGCGCTGGCCTCGGTCGAGGCGCTGGATACGGCCGACGCGATCGCACTCGTCAGGGAACGCGGACTGGCGATGGCCGAGGCCGCGAAACGGCATCCCGGCTCGATGGCGGCGATCCTCGGCCTGGAGGACGAGCAGGTCGAGACGCTGTGCCGCAAGATCCTGGGAGTCTGGCCCGCGAACTACAACTGCCCGGGACAGATCGTGGTCTCGGGTGAGAACGACGCCGTCGAGGAGTGCTGCGCCGAGGCCGAAGGCCTCGGCGCTCGACGTGCCATCCGCCTCAAGGTGTCGGGGGCCTTCCACAGCCCGCTCGTCGCCCGGGCCGCCGACCGGCTGAAGCCGGCGATCGAGCGGGTGCGGATCTCGGACCCGATCGCCCCGTTCATGTCGACGGTGACGGCGAAGGTCGAGCCCGCGCAGCGCGTCGGCTCGCTCCTCGTCGACCAGTTGACCGCGCCCGTGCGGTTCACGCAGGCGGCCCGCGCCCTCGTCCAGGACGGCGTGGAGACGTTCGTGGAGGTCGGCCCCGGCAACGTCCTCTCGGGTCTCGTGAAGCGGATCGACCGCTCGGTTCGCACGTTCTCGGTGAACGATCTCGCGAGCCTCGACCGTGCGCGCGACGCGCTCGCGCAGTGACGGGCTTCGCGGGGCTGGAGGGGAAGTCCGCGCTCGTCACCGGCGCCTCCCGCGGCATCGGCCGTGCGATCGCGCTGGAGCTGGGCCGCGCCGGCGCCGAGGTCGTCGTCGGGTACCGATCCGGTCGTGAGGAGGCGGAGGCGGTGGCCGCCGAGGTCGGCGGCCGCGCCGTCCAGGCCGACGTGTCCGATCCGGCCTCCGCGCAGGCCCTCGTCGAAGCGGCGGGAGACATCGACATCCTCGTCAACAACGCCGGCCTCACACGGGACGGCCTGCTCGCGCGCATGTCGGACGACGACTGGCGGACCGTGCTCGAGACGAACCTCTCGTCGGTCTTCTACACGTGCCGAGCCGTGACCCGTCCGATGATGAAGCGGCGCTCCGGCACGATCGTGAACGTGTCGTCGATCGTCGGCGTCCACGGCAACTGGGGGCAGACGAACTACGCGGCCTCGAAGGCCGGCATCATCGGCTTCACCAAGTCGCTCGCGCGGGAGCTCGGCAGCCGGAACATTCGCGCGAACGTCGTCGCTCCCGGATACGTCCGGACACAGCTGACGGACGTCCTGCCGGAGGACGCGACGGCCGCGATGCTGCAGGCGACGCCGCTCGGCCGTCTCGGCGACCCGGAGGACGTCGCCGGCGCCGTCCGCTTCCTCTGTTCCGATGCCGCCGCCTTCATCACCGGTGCCGTCGTCCTCGTCGACGGCGGGCTCGGCATGTAGCCTGCGGGGCCGTGGGCGCTGAGAACGGCAGACGCCGCGTCGTCGTCACGGGGCTCGGGATGGTCACCCCGCTCGGCAACGACGTCGAGTCCACCTGGGCGAGCCTCGTCGCCGGCGAGTCGGGGGCCGCCCCGATCACCCAGTTCGACTCCACCGACTACGGCGTGCACTTCGCGTGCGAGGTGAAGGACTTCGACCCGTTGCAGTGGATCGAGCACAAGTCGGCGCGCCGCATGGACCGGTACACGCAACTCGCGCTCGCGGCCGCACGGCAGGCCGAGACGGACAGCGGCCTCCAGATCGCCCCGGAGTCCGAGCGCGTCGGCGCGGCCGTTGCGACCGGGATCGGGGGGCTCAAGTCGTTCGAGTCCTGCATGGACAACCTCTACGAGCGCGGCCCCGACCGGACGAGCCCGTTCGCGATCGTCCAGATCATCCCGAACCTCGCCGCGGGCTGGGTCTCGATGGAGCTCGGCACCCGCGGTCCGCTGCTCGCAGAGTGCACCGCCTGCGCGGCGTCGAACATGGCGATCGGCGACAGCGCCGACGCGATCCGGCTCGGACGGGCCGACGTGATGATCTGCGGCGGGACGGAGTCGCCGGTGACGCGGGTGGGGATCGCCGGCTTCAACGCGATGCGCGCGATCTCCCGCCGCAACGACGACCCGGCTCGTGCGTCACGGCCGTTCGATCTCGAGCGGGACGGCTTCGTGATGGGCGAGGCGGCCGCGATGCTCGTGCTCGAGGAGCTCGAGCACGCCCGAGCGAGGGGCGCCCGGATCTACGCCGAGCTGCTCGGGTACGGGGTCTCGTCCGACGCGGCGCACGTGTCCGATCCGGATCCGACGGGCGAGAACCCCGCACGGGCGATCCGGATGGCACTCGCAGACGGCGGCGTCGCGCCCGAGGAGGTCGGGTACGTCAACGCCCATGCCACGTCGACGCCGGTCGGCGACTCGGCGGAGACCCGCGTGCTCAAGGTGGCGCTGGGCGAGGAGCACGCATACCGCACGCCCGTGTCCGGGACGAAGGGCGCGACCGGGCACTGCCTCGGAGCCGCGGGCGCCGTCGAGGCGATCTTCACGATCCTCGCGCTCGACCGGGGAGTGCTGCCGCCGACGATCAACTACGAGGTCCCCGATCCCGAGTGCGATCTCGACTACGTGCCGAACACCGCCCGTGCGCAGCAGGTGGAGATCGGTCTCTCGAACTCGTTCGGCTTCGGCGGCCACAACGCGTGCGTCGTGTTCCGCCGCTGGTCGTGAACGACCTCCGCTGAGCACAGGCGCCGCCAGCCGGAGGACTACGCTGCGGGCATGGTCGTCCGACACCCGGTCGCCGAGGACTTCCCACACGTGCTGGCACTGGTGCGCGCGGCCGACGTCGCGGTGATCGGCAGCACCGACTGGACGGCGACGGAGCTGCGGCGGGACTGGCAGCGCGCGGACCTCGGGCGCGACGCCTGGGTCGTCGAGGACGACGGGAGGATCGCCGGCTACGGGACGTTCTCGGACCGCGGTGCAGGGCGTCTGGTCGGCGACGGCGACGTGCATCCCGAGGCGACGGACAGGGGTGCCGGGTCGGCGATCCTCGCCGTCACCGAGGCGCGCGCCCGTGAGGAGCTGGAGTCGATGGCCGCTCCAGGGCGCGTCGTGCTCCAGAACGCGACGCTGCTGGCGGGCGACGCCGCCGCGGTCGACGACCTCTATACGACGGACGGCTACGTCCCGTGCGTCACGTCTGGCGAATGGTGAGCGACCTCACTGCCGAGCCGGCCCCTCCAGAGGCACCGGCGGGGACCGCGATCGAGCGGTACCGGCACCCGCAGGACGCGCGCGGCGTGCACCACGTGATCGAGGACGCCTTCCGCGACCACTGGCAGCATCGACCCGTGCCGTGGGAGGAATGGCAGCGGGAGCGTCTCGAGCAGGCGGACGGCGACACGTCGCTGTGGCTGGTCGCCCGCGACGGGCCGGAGGTCGTCGGCGCGGCTCTCTGCTCGCGCAACCGCGAGGGCGGCTGGGGCGTGATCGACGTGCTCGGTGTGCGGCGGGCGTGGCGCAGGTGCGGCGTCGGCCACGCGCTGCTCGCGGCGGCGTTCCGGGCGCTGTGGGAGCGGGGTGAGCGGCGGATCGCCCTCGGGGTGGACGCGGAGAGCCCGACGGGCGCCACGCGTCTCCACGAGCGCGCCGGCATGCGGGTGCTCTGGCGCGCCGTCGTGTGGGAGAAGGGGCTCCGGCGTGGTGTCTGACCCCGTCGGCTACCGGGAGGGGCGTCCGTGAGCGTCCTTCGCGCCCGGTGCCCCGTCTGCCGCACGATGACGGCGGTCGCCGTGGACGACGACTACGAGTGCCACAGCTGCGGCGCCGTCTTCCACGCGGGCCTCGTCCGCGTGCCCCGCGCCTGGGGCGCAGGGGGGGCGGCGATGGCGGAGGCGGCGTGGCTCGAGCTTCCCTACCCGGAGACAACGGTCGTCGATCGCGACACGCTCGAGGAGCAGACCGAGACGCTCGCGGCGGCGCTCCCGAGGGTGCCGGTCGTGCTGGGCGGCTGCTGCTGCGCCCACACCGGCGCGATCCGCGGACTGTCGCGGAGGGTCGGGCGCCTCGCGGTGGTCTGGCTGGACGCGCACGGCGACCTGAACACGCCGGAGACGTCCCCGTCCGGGAACGCATGGGGGATGCCGTTGCGTCGTGCGATCGACGAAGGGTCGGTCGGGGCGGAGGACGTCGCGCTCGTCGGCACCCGTGCGCTCGACCCGCCCGAGGTCGCGTTCATGTCCGCGTCCGGGATCGACGACGACATCGACCGCGCGCTCGCCGGCGCGGAGTGCGTGTACGTCGCCGTCGACGCCGACGTGCTCGCGCCGGGCGAGCTCGCGTGCTTCATGCCCGAGCCGGGTGGCCCGACCGCGGACGAGCTCGCCGCGGTGCTGCGACGGCTGTCGCTCGGCCCGGTTCCCGTCGCCGGGCTGGGGCTCACGGGGCTGAGACCGGAGGCCGACCCCGCAGCGGTGGCGCGTCTCGCGGAGGCCTGCCTGCAACCGTCCCGGGCTGCCGACGGTCGAACCACCCGGTGAGCTCTAAGATGGCCCCCATGGCGGCCTCCGAACGCATCGACGTCTCGATCGAGCACAAGCGGGCGGCGCCGGACGACACGAAGGGCAAAGCCCATCCGAACACCTGCCCCGGCTGCGGATCGCACTATCGCGACGACGAGCTGCGGCAGCACCTCTACGTCTGCCCGCAGTGCGACCACCACTACCCGGTGAGGGCGCGCGAGCGGGTCTCCCAGCTCGCGGACCCGGACAGCTTCGACGAGGCGGACGCGGGCCTGCGCTCGGCCGACCCGCTGGCGTTCTTCGACCTGAAGCCGTACGTCGAGCGCCTGGCGGAGGCGGAGGTCGTGACCGGGCTCGGCGACGCGCTCGTCACCGGCGCGGCGACGATCGAGGGCAGCCCCTGCAGGCTCGCCGTGATGGACTTCTCGTTCATGGGCGGGTCGATGGGGAGCGTCGTCGGCGAGAAGTTCGTGCGTGCGTGCGAGGACGCCGTCGCCGACGGCGTCCCGCTCGTGTCCGTCTCCGCCTCGGGCGGTGCACGCATGCAGGAAGGGATCCTCTCCCTGATGCAGCTCCCGAAGACCGTCTGCGCGGTCGAGGACTTCCACGACGAGGGCGGCGTGCTGCTGTCGGTGCTGGCGCATCCGACGACCGGCGGGCTCCTCGCGAGCTTCGCGAGCCTGGGCGACGTGCTCGTGGCCGAGCCCGGGGCGCTGATGTCGTTCGCGGGGCCCCGCGTCGTCGCGCAGACGACACGGGAGCGGCTCCCGGACGACTTCGGGCTCGCCGAGTCGAACCTCCGCCTGGGCCACGTCGACGCGATCGTGCGGCGCCCGGAGCTCCGCGCCGCGCTCGCCCGCCTGCTGCGCCTCTTCGGGGAGGCGTCGTGACCGCGGACGCCGAGCTCGGTATCAGGGAGCGCCTCGCCAAGCTGTCGGGCGTGAAGCTCCTCGGCGGGACGCGTCTCTCCGCTGAGACGGAGCGACTGCAGCGACAGCTCGACCGGCTGAGCTCGGACACGAGCGACGAGGAGATCTGGCGCTCCGTCGAGCTCGCGCGTCACCCCGACCGGCCCTACACCCTGGACTACGTCGAGCGGATCCTCGACGACTGGTTCGAGCTCCGCGGTGACCGGACGCGCATGGACGACCACGCCGTCGTCACCGGCCTCGGCCGTCTCGACGGGAGGACGATCGCCGTCGTCGGCCATCAGAAGGGCCGCGACATCAAGGAGCGGACGCGCAGGAACTTCGGCATGGCGTACCCCGAGGGCTACCGCAAGGCGATGCGCGTGATGGGGCTGGCCGACCGCCACCGGATCCCGGTGCTCACGCTCGTCGACACGCCCGGTGCCTACCCCGGCGTGGCCGCCGAGCAGCACGGCCAGGGCGGTGCGATCGCGCGGTCCCAGGCGACGATGGCGCGCCTGCGGGTGCCGACGGTCGCGGTCGTCATCGGCGAGGGCGGGTCGGGAGGGGCGGTCGCGATCGCCCTCGCGGACCGCGTGCTGATGCAGGAGCACGCGATCTACTCCGTGATCTCGCCCGAGGGCTGCGCTGCGATCCTGTGGCGTGACGCGTCACAGGCGAAGAAGGCGGCCTCTGCGTTCAAGCCGGATGCCGCCCACTGCCTGGAGCTGGGCGTCATCGACGGGATCGTTCCCGAGCCGGAGGGCGGGGCCCACACCGATCCCGAAGCGGCGGCGACGCTGCTCCGGGAGGCCGTCCTCTCGCACCTCGACGAGCTGGCGGACCTCGATCCGGACGCACGTCGGCGTGCCCGCCGCGCGAAGTTCCGCGCGATGGGCGTGCTGGCCTGACTCTGCGGCGTTTCTCCACACTTTCCACAGGCTTATCCCCGGTCGCGATTCCCCTCCTCTGCAGGGAATATTGCGATCGTGTGATGTCCAGGTGAGGAACACGTATCGAGGTGGGATCATCGACGGATGACGCTGGACGCGTACCGTCGCAAGCGTCGGCCGGGGCGGACACCCGAGCCGTTCGCCGCCGGCCGCGCGGGCGGGGATCCCGTCTTCGTCGTCCAGCGGCATGCGGCGCGACGGCTCCACTACGACCTCCGCCTCGAGCGCGACGGCGTCCTGGCGAGCTGGGCCGTGCCGAAGGGAGTGCCCCTCGCGCGGGGAGAGCGGCATCTGGCGGTCCGGGTCGAGGACCATCCGCTCGGCTACGCGAGCTTCGAGGGGCGGATTCCCGCCGGCGTGTACGGGGCCGGGACGGTCGAGATCTGGGACCGCGGGACGTACGAGCTGCTCGAGCGGAAGCGCGACGGCGGCCTCACCGTGCGCCTTCGCGGCCGGCGCCTCGCCGGCGTGTGGACGCTCGTGCCGGCGGCGCTCGACGGGAAGGACGAGAACTGGCTGCTGATCCGGAAGGACGAGGGCCTCGAGCGCCACGCCTACCAGCCGATGCTCGCGACGCTCGCAACCGAGCCGCCCCACGGCCGCGACTGGAGCTTCGAGCCGAAGTGGGACGGCTACCGGGCGATCGTCACCGTCGCCGGGGGCACCGCCACCCTGTCGAGTCGCCGCGGCGGCGACCTGACCGAGCGCTTCCCGGCCGTCGCCCGCGCGGCGGAGGCGGCGGTCCGCGTCACCGACGCCGTGCTCGACGGCGAGGTCGTCGCGCTCGACACCCGAGGCGCCCCGAGCTTCTCCCTCCTCCAGCGGGGCGAGGGCCACGCGGCGCTCGTCCTCTTCGACGTCCTCGAGGAGGAGGGCGAGGTGCTCGTCGACCTGCCGCTCGCGGACCGGCGGGAGCGCCTCGCCCGGATCGTGGACGCGACGGGAGACCGTGTGCTCGTCTCACCGGCCTTCGAGGACGGCGACGCGCTGCTCGCCGCCGCGGAGGACCAGGGGCTCGAGGGGATCGTCGCAAAGCGCCTCGAAGGCCGCTACGAGCCGGGCCGCCGCGTGCACCACTGGCGGAAGGTGAAGACGACGAAGCGGCAGGAGTTCGTCGTCGTCGGGTGGACGTCCGGGCGCGGGCGCCGGAGCGGCGGCGTCGGCGCGCTCGTGCTGGCGGTCGTCGATCGCGGAGAGCTGCGCTGGGTGGGGAACGTCGGCACCGGGTTCACGGACGCGGAGCTCGCCCGCCTGCACGCGCGCTTCCGCCCGATCGAGCGCCGCACGTCGCCGCTCGCCACCACGCCGCGGATGCCCCGGACACGCCGCGGCGACGTCCACTGGGTCGAGCCCTCGCTCGTCGCGGAGGTCGAGTTCGCCGAGTGGACGGCCCAGGGCCGGCTGCGCGCGCCCGTCTACCTCGGGCTCCGGGACGACAAGGCGGTCGCGGAGGTGCACCAGGAGCGGGCGCCGATCGGGCGGGTCGCCCGGCACGGACGCCGGAGCGTCGCGCTGTCGAACCTGGAGAAGGTCTTCTGGCCCGCCGAGGGGATCACGAAGCGCGACCTCCTCACCTACTACCGCGACGTCGCTCCCGTCCTCGTCCCGCACCTGCGGCGGCGGCCGTTCACGATGAAGCGGTACCCCGACGGCTGGCAGGGGCGGCACTTCTTCCAGAAGAACGTCCCCTCCCGTGCGCCCACGTGGCTGCACACGGCGCCGCTTCCCGCGACGACGCGCGAGGGCGAGACGCGCACGATCAGCTACGCACTCGTCGACGATCTCCTCGCGCTCCTCTGGGTCGTGAACCTGGGATGCATCGACCTGCACACGTGGACGTCGCGTGCAGACCTCCCGCATCGGCCCGACTGGGTCGTCTTCGACCTCGATCCCGCCGACGGCACGGGCTTCGAGGCGGTCTGCGAGGTTGCCCTCCTCGTCCGCGAGGCGCTGGTGCTCCTCGGCCTCGAGGGCTTCCCGAAGACGAGCGGCGCGAAGGGCATGCACGTCCTCGTCCCTCTCGCCCGGCGGCACACGCACGACGACGCCCGCCGCTTCGCGTCGATCGTGGCGGCGGCGCTGGCGCGTGCGCATCCGGGCCTCGTGACGACCGAGTGGGCGCGACGCAAGCGCCGGGGAGTGCTGATCGACGTGCACCAGAACGGGGCCGGGCGGACGACGGCGTCCGCCTACTCCGTCCGGCCCCGCGCCGGAGCCCCCGTCTCCACGCCACTGCGGTGGGACGAGGTGCGGCCGGGCCTCGAGCCGGGCGCCTTCACCATGGACGTCGCCCTCGAGCGCGTCGCGCGGCACGGCGACCTCGCAGCCGGCGTCCTGACACAGCGCCAGACGCTCACCGCGGCTCTCCGCGAGCTCTCGTGACCGCGCGCCGCGGGTGCGGGGTGTGCACGCGGCGACGTGCCCGCGAGCCGTACCATCCACGGGCGTGGCCGTGCAGGTATCGGTGATCGGATCCGGAGTCGAGCACGAGCCTGCGGCGGAGGAGGTCGGCCGCCTCCTCGCCGAGCGCGGATGTGTCGTCCTCACGGGCGGCACCGACGAGGTGATGGCGGCTGCCCATCGTGGGGCGAAGGCGGCCGGCGGCACGACGATCGCCGTCCTCCCGGGCGAGCGACGCGCGGACGCGAACCCGTGGGCGGACCACGTCGTCGCGACGGGGGTCGGCCACGCCCGAAACCTCGCTGTGGCCGCGTCGGCCGATGCGGTGATCGCCGTCGGCGGGAGCTGGGGCACGCTGACCGAGATCGGCTTCGCGATGCGGCTCGGGCGCCCGGTCGTGATCCTGGCCGGAGGGCCCTCCGTCGACGACGTCCCGCGGGCGGCGACGCCGGCGGAGGCCGTGGAGCTCGCGCTCGCCGGCCTGGCGCCGACGCGCTAGCCGCCGCCCGCTCGGCAGCGCCGGGCGATCTGCGGCCCGGGCGGGTGGCGTGCCCGGGACGTGCCGGCGGCGTGGCCGCTGGAGGGCGTCACGCCGCTGCGCGCATGCGCTCGAGCAGTCGGGCGGCGGCGGCCTTGTCGAGGAACTCGTTGAGGTTGCCGCACTTCGGGCTCTGCACGCACGACGGGCACCCGTCCCGGCACGGGCATCCGGCGACCAGGCGGGCCGTGTCGGCGACCCAGCCGTCGAAACGTCCGAAACCGCGCTCGGCGAGCCCGGCGCCGCCCGCGTGCCCGTCGTAGACGAAGATCGTGGGCCGCCCCGTCTCCGGGTGGAGGTTCGTCGAGAGCCCTCCGAGGTCCCAGCGGTCGCACATCGCCCAGAGCGGCAGCAGGGAGATGAGGGCATGCTCCGCCGCGTGGAGCGCGCCGAGGAGCGCCGGCATCCGGTCGAGCCCGTCGAGGAGCGCGTCGTCGGGGGAGAACCAGATCGCCTCCGTCTCGAAGGTCGTCTCCGGCAGCACCAACGGGACGACCTCGATCGTCGCGCCGTCGGCGATCGCCTTCCGGTGGTACGCGACGACCTGCTCCGTGACGACGATGCGGCCGAAGCGGAGGTCCACCCCCGACGAGCGCGACTGCGACAGCTCGGCCTGGACGACGGTCTCGGAATCGCGCTTCGCCTGCGTGTACCAGTCGACGTCGACCTGCTCGACGAGGGCGGTGCGGAGCCGGTGGTCGAGCGAACGGACGACGTACTGCGCGCCCAGGTGGAGGTACACCGCGCCCTCGTGCACGGTCGAGTACGCGCGCTCGCGCTCGACGAGACCGAGCACGGCGCCGCTCGCGGCATCGACGACGACGTACGACTCCGTGTCGCCCGAGCGCAGGGAGATCCGTGCCGCGGGGTAGTCGCGCCCCTTCCAGACCGCGCCCGCGCGCGTGTGCTCGAGCTCGGGGAGGACCGCGGCGCGGGAGACGGCCGCCGGGCCCAGCGTCGCCGCGTCCTCGGCCCGGATCGGGCCCTCGAATGCGGCCGCCAGGACGTGGGCGTCGAGGATCCGAGGGTTCGCATGGTCGACGATCGCCGCCTCGACGACCCGGTCGAGCAACGCCTCCGGCTCGCGCGCGAAGAACTGGTCGAGGGCGTCCTCGCCGGTGATCAGCACCGCGAGTCCGTGCCCGGCGCGACCGGCGCGACCCCACTGCTGGCGCAGCGACGCGACGGTCCCCGGAAACCCGACCGAGACGGCGCAGTCGAGGAGCCCGATGTCGATCCCGAGCTCGAGCGCCTCCGTCGCCGTCACGCCGAGCAGCTCCCCGTCGACGAGGCGCCGCTCGATCTCCCGGCGCTGCTCGGGGGTGTAGCCCGAGCGGTACGGGGCGAGCCGGCCGGCGAGCTCACGGTCGACACGCTCCGACGTGAACCGGTGCACGAGCTCTGCCGCCCGTCGGCTCTTCGTGAAGCAGATCGTCCGCAGCCCCCGGGAGACGAGCCCGGCGAGCAGGCGCGACGCCTCGGCCAGCGCGCTCGCACGCGTGCCGAGTACCGGGTCGAGGAGGGGTGGGTTCCAGATCACGACGTCGCGCTCCGCCTGCGGCGAGGTGTCCGTGTCGATCACCGTCGCCGGACGCCCGGTGAGCGCCTCCGCGAGCTCCCCGGGGTTCGCGATCGTGGCGGAGGCGAGCACGAAGCGGGGATCGGCGTCGTAGGCGGCCGCCAGGCGACGGAGCCGGCGCAGGACGTTCGCGACGTGCGCCCCGAACACGCCCCGGTAGACGTGCGCCTCGTCGACGACGACGAGGCGCAGGTTGTGGAGCACGTCACCCCACCGATCGTGCCGCGGCAGGATCCCGACGTGCAGCATGTCGGGGTTCGTGAGGATCACGTTCCCCTCGCGGCGCACCCGTGCGCGCTCGTCGAGGGCGGTGTCCCCGTCGTAGGTCGTGACCCGGAGCCCCGGCAACCCGTACGCGGCGAACGCGCGCGCCTGGTCACGGGCGAGCGCCTTCGTCGGGGCGACGTAGAGCGCCCTCGCCGACCGGTCGCGGGCGACGGCGTCGAGGATCGGCAGTGCGTAGGCGAGCGACTTCCCGGACGCGGTGCCGGTGGTCACGATCACGTCCTCTCCCCGGTGGAGCGCCTCCCACGCATCGAGCTGGTGCGTGTAGAGGGCCGCGATCCCCCTGCGCGCGAGGGCCGCGGCGGCGCGCGAGTCGAGGCCCGACGGAACCGGCTCGCCATGCGCCCGCCGGGCCCGCTCCACCGACCGGTGGACGACCTCCTCCCCCTCGAGGAGCGCGTCCCACGGCGAGTGCCGGGGCGTCACACCGGCTCTGCGATCGGCCGGAAGCCGGCGCACGACAGGGTGAGGAGCGCGATCCTGCCGTCCCGGTCGAGGCGGACGTACGCCGTGTGCTCGTTCTCCTGCCACCCCCGCTCGGGGTCGCGCCCGCGGAAGCGATAGCGGATTCGGATGCGATCGGCGATCTGCTCCCAGTCGGACGCCGTCACCGCGAACGGGTCGAGGGCGTCGAGCCACCGCCGATAGCGGTCGACGACCTCGGCTGGCCCCGTGTGCTCACGGAGCTGCGGCTTCGGGGTGAGGGCGAGGAAGCGCGCGTCCGCCGTGAAGCACGCTGCGATTGCGTCGTAGTCGCGCTCCGCGATCGCGGCGAGCAGGGACCCGGCGACCCGGTCAGTGCCCGGCGTCATGTCGGCCGAGGTGGGAGGCGAACGCGTTCTCGTAGCGCGTCCGGGGGTGGGCGCCGACGAGGGTCTCCCGCGGCTCGCCGGCGGCGAAGAGGATCACGGTCGGGATCGACAGCACGCCGTAGCGGCCCGGCGTGTCGAGGTTGGCGTCGATGTCGACCCGCACGAGGCGGACGCGGTCGCCGTAGTCGTCGGCGATCGCCACGAGGTGCGGCTCGATCGCCTTGCACGGCCGGCATCCGGGGGCGGTGAAGTGCGCGATCACCGGAACCTCGCTGTCGAGCACGGCGCCGGGGAACGTGGTGTCGGTGACGTCGAGGAACCCCACGAGGACAGGCTAGACGAGGCGCCAGGCGCGCGGCCGCGGCGCGGGCGCTCTCGCGCGGGCCCTACAGCGAGCCGCGCAGCGCCCGGAGCCGGAGCAGCGGCACCCGCCAGACGGCCTCGATCACGATCGCGCGGCTCATCTTCGACCCACCGACGACGCGGTCGACGAATCGGATCGGGAGCTCGACGACCGTGAACCCTGCCAGCAGCGCACGGTAGGTGAGCTCGATCTGGAAGGCGTACCCCTTGGCGGTCACGTCCTCGAGGTCGATCTGCTCGAGGACGTCGCGGCGGAAGCACTTGAACCCTCCGGTGAGATCCCGGATCGGCACGCCCAGGATCACCCGCGCGTACAGGGAGCCGCCCTTCGAGACGGCGCGCCGGACGAGGCCCCAGTTGACGGTGGCACCGCCGGGCACGTAGCGCGAGCCGAGGGCGAGGTCGGCACCCTCCTCGCAGGCCGCGATCAGTCGGGGGACGTCGGCGGGATCGTGCGAGAAGTCGCAGTCGACCTCGAGCACGAGCCCGGCGTCGCTCTCGAGCGCGTGGCGGAACCCGGCGAGGTACGCGGGGCCGAGGCCCTCCTTGTGGGCGCGGTGCAGGACGTCGACCCATGGCAGCTCACCGGCGAGCGCGTCCGCCACCACGCCCGTGCCGTCGGGCGAGTCGTCGTCGATCACGAGCACGCGGTCGCGTGACGGGTCGAGCACCTCGCCGAGGGCCCGCACCATCGGCTCGAGGTTCTCGCGCTCGTTGTAGGTGGGCAGACAGACGACCGCGCGCGTCACCCGGCAATCGTGCCCGAGCGCCCGGCCGACCGGCCTGCAGGACCGCGCCTATGATCGCGGAGTGGCGCCGGCGCTCCCTTCCAACGAGGCGCTCGCGGCCCAGCTCGAGCTTCTCGCCGACCTCTCGGAGATCCTCGGCGAGGACGGCTTCCGTGTGCGCGCGTACCGGACGGCCGCCGCCCGACTGCGGGAGACCGCGGTCTCGGTGGCGCAGCTCGCGCTCGACGGGGAGGCCAAGGAGCTTCCCGGGATCGGCCGCACGATCGAGGCGAAGATCGTGGAGGCGGTCGAGGAGGGGGAGATCGCCGCGCTCGCGAAGCGGCGGGCGGAGGTGCCGGACGACGTCCCGTCGTTCCTGCAGCTCCCCGGTGTCGGCCCGCGGACCGCCGCGAGGATCTGGCGGGAGCTCGGGATCACGACGACGGCGGGCCTGCGCGAGGCGGCGGCGCAGGGGCGCCTGCGGGCGCTCTCGGGGCTGGGCGAGGCGTCGGAGCGCAAGATCCTGGCCGCGCTCGAGGAGAACCCGACCGCCGAGCGTCGGGCCCGCGGCCTCCTCGGCCGCGGCCTCCCGGTGGTCCGCGAGGTCGTCGCCGCGCTGGCCGCCCATCCGGCCGCCGTCCGCGTCTCCGAGGCCGGGAGCATCAGGCGGCGCCGCGAGACCTTCCGCGACCTCGACGTGATCGCGACGGCGGCCGACCCGGCGGCCCTGACGGCGTTCTTCGTCGAGCTCCCCGGCGTCAGCGAGGTGCTCGCGCACGGCGACACGAAGGCGACGGTCGCGACGCAGCAGGGGCTGCGGCTCGACCTGCGGGTGGTGCCGCCGGAGAGCTTCGGGAGCCTGCTCCAGCACTTCACCGGCTCGAAGGAGCACAACATCGCCCTGCGCGAGGAGGCCGTGCGGCGCGGCCTGTCCGTCTCCGAGTACGGCGTGACGGTCGTCGACACGGGAGAGACGCACACGTTCGAGGCCGAGGAGGAGCTCTACGCCTTCCTCGGGTATGCGTTCATCCCGCCGGAGCTCCGCGAGAGCGCCGGCGAGCTCGAAGCGGCCCGGGAGGGGCGCCTGCCCGCCCTCGTCGAGCTCGCGGACCTCCGCGGGGAGCTGCACTGCCACTCCAGCTGGTCGTCGGACGGGAAGGACACGATCGAGGAGATGGCGCGCGCCGCCCGCCGGCGCGGCTACCGGTTCCTCTGCGTCACGGACCACTCGCACGCCCTCCGCGACGGACGGCTGCAGGAGCAGTGGGCGGAGATCGCGGACGTCGACGCCCGCCTGCGGCCGTTTCGCGTCCTGCGGGGGATCGAGGCGAACATCCGGGCCGACGGGACGCTCGACGTCCCGGACGACGACCTCGCGTCACTGGACTGGGTCGTCGCCTCGCTGCACACGTCGTTCGACCGGAGCCCGACGGAGCGGATCCTCGCCGCGATCGAGCACCCGCACGTCGACTGCATCGGGCATCTCACGGGCCGGAGGCTGTCGCGCCCCCAGCGCGCCGCGGGGGCGCCCGTCGACGTCGAGCGCATCGTCGCCGCGGCCGCCGAGACGGGCACGGCGCTCGAGATCAACTCCCAGCCCGACCGGCTCGACCTCCGCGACGTGCATGCGCGGCTGGCGGGCGAGGCGGGCGTGCCGGTGCCCGTGACGACCGACGCGCACTCGACGGGCGCCCTCGCCTATGCGGAGCTCGGCGTGGCGCAGGCGCGACGGGCGTGGCTCACACGCGAGCAGGTGCTGAACACGCGCACGTGGGCGCAGATCGCCAAGATACGGCGATGACCGGGCTCCGGGACGACGGCGCGGCCGCCCTCGAGTGGGCGGCTGCGTACCTCGAGCGGGTCCGGGAGCTCCCCGTCCTCGCGACGGTCGAGCCCGGCCAGCTGCGCGCGTCGCTGCCCGCGGTGCCGCCCGACGAGCCGGAGCCCTTCGCCGCCGTCCTCGCAGACCTCGAGAGCACGCTCTTGCCCGCGCTCACGCACTGGCAGAGCCCGCGGTTCTTCGCCTACATCGCGACGACCGCCTCCGAGCCGGGGATCCTCGCCGAGCTGCTCGCCGCGTCGCTCAACCAGGTCGGCATCCTGTGGCGCACCTCACCCGCCCTGCAGGAGCTCGAGGAGCTGACGCTCGACTGGCTCCGCCAGCTCCTCGGCCTTCCCGAGGGCTTCGCGGGACATCTCGAGGACACCGCCTCCACCGCCACGTTGACGGCGCTCGCGGTCGCCCGCCACGTCGCGCCGGGACGTCGCGCGGTGGTGTGCTCGGAGCACGCGCACTCGTCGGTCGACAAGGCCTGTCGGATCCTCGAGCTCGAGCTGCGAAAGGTGCCGGTCGACACGTCGTTCCGGATGCGCCCGGAGCTCGTCGACCTCGACGGCGCCTGCGCCGTCGTGGCGGTGGCGGGGACGACGTCGAGCGGCTCCGTCGACCCGCTGCACGACCTCGCCGACCTCTGTGCGGCACACGACGTCTGGCTCCACGTGGACGCGGCCTATGCGGGGGCAGCCGCCGTCTGCCCGGAGCTGCGGGGCCTGCTCGCGGGCTGGGAGCGTGCAGACTCGCTCGTCGTCAACCCGCACAAGTGGCTCGCGACGCCGATGGACTGCTCCGCACACTGGACCCGGCGGCCCGAGGACTACGTCCGCACCTTCAGCCTCGTCCCCGAGTACCTGCGCACGACCGATGCGGCGACGAGCCTCAGCGAGGTCTCGATCCCCCTCGGCCGGCGCTTCCGTGCGCTCAAGCTCTGGGCCGTCCTGCGGTGCTTCGGCCGGGCGGGGCTCCAGGAGCGCATCCGGGAGCACATGCGGCTCGCACGGCTGTTCGCGGACTGGGTCGAGGCGGAGCCGGGCTGGACGTTGTGCGCGCCCGTGACGTTCTCCCTCGTCTGCTTCCGGCGGGAGGGATCGGACGCGGCCAACGAGCTCCTGCTCGACCGCGTGAACGCATCCGGGGAGGCCTTCCTCTCGCACACGCAGCTCGACGGGAGCTACGTCCTCCGCCTCGCGATCGGGAACTTCCGTACGACGGAGGACGACGTGCGGCGCGCCTGGGACGTCCTCCGTCGCGAGGCCCGCGACCACCCCGCGTGACCCCGGGAATCCGATCGCGCTCGACCACGTTAGGCCTGGGAGACCCCGAGACTCCGAAGGGAGCGCCATGACCGCATCCGCGAAGACGAAGTGGCTCGCGCTGGCACTGATCTGCGTCGTCCAGTTCATGGTCGTGCTCGACATCGCGATCGTGAACGTCGCGCTGCCGTCGATCCAGGTCGACCTCGGGTTCTCGCAGGAGAACCTGCAGTGGGTGATCAGCGCGTACGCGCTCTTCTTCGGCGGGTTCCTGCTGCTCGGAGGCCGTCTCGGCGACCGCCTGGGGCGCCGGCGTGTCTTCTTCACGGGGATCGCCGTCTTCACGGCCGCCTCACTCCTCGCCGGTCTCTCCTGGTCGGAGGAGTCCCTGATCGCGGCGCGCGCCCTCCAGGGCTTCGGCGCGGCGATGCTCTCGCCCGCCGCGCTCGCGATCCTGACGGCGACGTTCGCCGAGGGGCGGGAGCGCAACATCGCCCTCGGCGTGTGGGGCGCCACCGGCGGGTTCGGTGCGGCCGCCGGCGTGCTGATGGGCGGGATCCTCACGGATCTCCTGTCGTGGGAGTGGATCTTCTTCGTGAACGTCCCCGTCGGGGCCGCGGCCCTCGTCCTCACGCCCGTCTGGGTGCAGGAGAGCCGGGACCTGCGCACGAGGACGTTCGACATCCCCGGCGCCGTTCTGATCACCGCGGCCCTCGTCGTGCTCGTGCTCGGGATCACGCAGGCGAACGAGTGGGGGTGGACGTCGGCCAGGACGTGGCTCGCGTTCGGGGCCTCGGCGCTCCTGCACGTCGTGTTCCTGGCCTGGGAGCGCGGCCGGGCGGAGCCGCTCGTCCCGATGTCGATCTTCCGCGTCCGGACCGTCCTCGGCGCGAACGTCACCGGGTTCGTCCTCGGGCTCATCCTGTTCTCCATGTTCCTGCTGCTCACGCTCTACATGCAGCAGGTGCTCGGCCTGTCACCGCTCGAGACCGGCGTCGGATACCTCGCCGTCGCCGGAACCTCGATCCTGTGGGCGAACGTGGCGGCGGCGCTCGTGAACAGAGTCGGCGTGAAGCCGATCCTGCTCGCGGGGATGACGCTCCTCGGCGTCGGCCTCGTGACCTTCACGCAGGTGTCCGTCGGCGGGTCCTACTGGGCCGACCTCTTCCCCGGGTTCCTGATCATCGGCCTCGGCATGCCGTTCGTGTTCGTCCCCGTGACGATCGCGGCGGTCGCCGGCGTCACCCAGGAGCAGGCCGGCCTCGCGTCGGGGCTGATCAACACCTCCCAGCAGATCGGCGGCGCGCTCGGCATCGCCGTCCTCTCCGCGATCGCCACGAACGTGACGACGGGTGCGCTCGACACGGGGGCGAGCGAGCCGCAGGCGCTCGTGGACGGGTTCACCGCGGCCTTCTGGGTGGGCGCGGCGGCCGCTGCCGTCGGTGTCGTGGCGATCGCGGTCTTCGTGCGCCAGGACGAGCTCGCGGCCAGCGCGGAGCCGGCGCCGGTCACTCCCTCGTAGCGAGCGACGTCGACACGTCACCGCCGCGAGTGCGGCGGGGACGATCCTCGCGGCCCCATACGATACGGGCCATGGCCGGCACCCCCGACACCGCCGCGTCGCAGGCCACCGGCGTCCGAGACGGTCGGGGCTCCACATGGCGCGACTGATCCTCGTCGGGGTCGTCGCCGGGGTCTTCGGCGCGCTCTTCGGCGTCGGCGGAGGCATCGTGATCGTGCCGCTGCTCATCCTCCTGGCCCACGCGTCGACCCACGAGGCGGCAGCGACCTCGCTCGGCGCGATCGGGATCACGGCTCTCGCGGGCGTCGCGGCGTACGGGGCGCGGGGCGAGGTGCGTGTCCACTACGCCCTGCTCGTCGGGGTGCCCGCCGCGGTCGCCGCGTTCGCGGGTGCCGGGATCCAGCAGCGCATCTCGGGACGGGCGCTGACGCTCGCGTTCGCGGTACTGCTCGTGGGCATCGGCGTCTGGCTGATCGCGGGATGAGCACGCAGACGATCCTGCTCGCCGTGGGCCTCGGGGCGGCCGCCGGCCTGCTCTCCGGCACGTTCGGCGTCGGCGGGGGCATCCTGTTCGTTCCCACGCTCGTCGCACTCGGGCTCGGGCAGGTGGAGGCGGCGGCGACGTCGCTCCTCGCCATCGTGCCGACCGCCGGCGTCGGGGTGTGGCGGCAGGCGCGCTTCGGAAACCTCCGATGGCGGGCGGCGCTCGTCGTCGGCGTGGCGTCGATCGCCGGCATCGAGGTAGGGGTGCAGATCGCGACCCGCCTCGACGAGGGGCTGCTGCGCCGGCTCTTCGGCATCCTGCTGCTCGTCGTCGCCGCGCAGCTCGCCTGGCGCTCGAGACGCATTCCCCGCGGCTACCCTGAGAAGCGGTGAGACGCCTACTCGCGGTGCTAGCGGTCGTCGCGCTCTCGATCGCCGTCGGGGCGGCGCTCGGGGCGTCCGACCCTCCCGAGGCCCGGTCGACGGCGATCGTGGCCCGGGTCGAGGTCCCGGGCGAGCCGGTCGTCGTCGAGAAGGCGCTCGCCGCCCCGCCGAACGCCACGGACGCGGGCTCGGTCACGCTTCCCGCCGACGCTCCCGTCGTTCGCGTCGGGAGCGCCTCCGTCTCTACCTCGGCCCAGCCGGGGCTCTCGTCGAGCGCCCAGGCCGCCCTCGACCTCCTGGGGATCACGCTGTTCGACGGCGAGATCACGGCCGACACGCTTACGCTCCGGGCGACCGTCGCCGCCGGCGCTGCCGGTGCGAGCGCGGGCACCGCGCCGAGCACCGTATCCGGGCTCCAGGTGCTCGGGCGGGCCATCGGATCGGACGTGCGCGGGCGCCTTCCCCTCGCCGACTGGGGATCGCTGGAGGTGCTCGCGGAGGCATCGAGCACGGTCGACGACGAGGCCCGGACGGGGTCCGCGTCCGTGACGGGTCTCCTGATCACCCTCACTGCCGAGCACGCGGGCCTGCCCGCAGGCACCCGAATCACGGTCGGCATCGCCGAGGCGTTCGTGAAGGTGCCCGTGGCCGCGGCGACCTCTCCGCTCCCACGGGTGACGCCGAAGCCCCAGCCGAAGAAGCCGCCGCCGCCACCCCGCCCGAAGGGCCCGCGAGAGCCGGGCGCATCGATCCCGGGGGCGCCGCCGGAGCTCGTCCGCCAGCCGCCCACGGTGACGGTCCGCCTGTCGCGGGGCGGCTACGTGTTCCCGGTGTTCGGCCCGGCGTCGTTCGGAGACACCTTCGGCGCGCCCCGGTACAACGTCGAGGGCAGCTGGCACCACGGGGAGGACATCGTCGGGCCCCTCGGCACCCCGCTGCTCGCGGTCGCCGACGGGACGGTGTTCTCCGTCGGCTGGAACGAGATCGGCGGCTGGCGCCTCTGGCTCCGCGACCGCGAGGGGAACGAGTTCTACTACGCACACCTGTCCGCGTACTCACCGCTCGCGGTGGACGGCACGCGCGTGCGCGCGGGCGACGTGCTCGGGTTCATGGGGAACACCGGGGACGCCGACGGGGGGATCGTCCACCTCCACTTCGAGATCCACCCCGTCGAGCTGCTCTCGCTCGGCTACAACGGCGTCGTCGCCCCCTACCCGTTCCTCGTCGCGTGGCGTCGAGCCGACGACGTCTCGTTCGCCGCCGGCCGCCGGTATCTGCCCGGCGAGGAGGTGCGAGGAGTCGCCCCGCCCGCGGGCGCCGTCCTGCTCGAGGCCGATGACATCTCGCTCCGGAGCGGCCTCGTCCCCGGCGCGCTCGGGCGCGCCGTCGTCGCCGAGCAGCAGTCGCCGGCCGGCCGCTAGCTCTCCGAGGCGACTTCCTCGGCTGCTTCCTCGGCTGCCTCCTCGGCCTCGGCCATGGCCTCGGCGAGCTCGGTGTCGACGAGCGGCTGCAGGTCGTCGTCCCCGGCGATCCGGTCGAGCAGCCACTCGCGCGTCTGCGGGCCGGTCCAGGGGTTGTAGAGGGCGCCGACGATCACGCCGGCCAGCAGCAGCATCTTGCGGCCGCGGCGCTTCTTCTTCGCCTTCTTGCCCTTGAGGGTCGCGCTCGCCCGCTGCAGGTCCTCGAGCGCGCGCTTCGCCTGCTTCTGCGCCTTCTTGTCGGTGGCCATGCGCTTGGCGGTGGCGGAGAGGTCGCCGTTCGCCCGCGAGAGCGGCCCGTACAGCTCGCGCGCCGCCTCGAGGGCGTCCTTCACGTCCGCCCGGAACTCGGGGTCCGTGAGCGCCCGGTCGATGTAGGGCTTCAGCGTCTCGAAGGTGTCCGTGATCTTCGGGCCCTGCTTCTTCTTGGCCATTCCGGCCGTCCTTTCCTCGTTCGCATCCGTCCTCACCAGTATGCCTTGGACCGCCGTACTAGGATGCACTCGTGCTCGCACTCCGACGCGCCCTCGCCGCCTTCGCGGCGGTCGTCGCGGGGCTCCTGTACGTATGGGTCGCCGCCGTGCGCGCCGTCCCCGCGGTGCGCCGTCGCAAGGACGAGCGCCGCGCCGCGCGCCGCTCCGTCTCGGCCTGACCGGCGCGCTGCTCCGGCGCGCCGCCGGGTGATAGCGCGTTGTTACGATCGCCCGGGGCCTGGGGCTCGAGGGAGACCGTGATGGAACGCTGGACGAGGTTCGTGCTGCGCAGGCGCTGGTGGGTGCTCGCGGCCTCGCTCGTCGTCTTCGCCGTCGGGGCCTACGCGGCGTGGCAGCTCTCGGATCTGCTGACGAACCGGTTCACCCTCCCCGGCACGGACACGCAGCGTGCGGAGACGATCCTCGAGGACCACTTCGGCCAGCGCTCGGCGGGATCGTTCTCGCTCGTCGTCCGCACCGACGGCGACGCGGAGAGCCTCGTCCCGGTGGTCGCCGAGGCGGCGGAGCGCGCCGCCGCCCAGTTGCCGACCGGGCGCGTCGCCAGCGTGCAGCCCGTTTCGGACACGGTCGTCGCGGCCCAGATCGTGTCCGATCTCGACCCGGCGGACGCGAAGACGCGGACGGGCGAGATGCGTGCGGCGATCGGGACGATCGACGGCGCCGAGACGTTCCTCACCGGCCAGGCGGCGACCGAGCACGACCTCGACCCCGTGTTCGACGAGGACCTCCGCAAGGGCGAGCTGATGATCGCGGTGCCGGTCGCGCTGATCCTGCTCGTCTGGACGTTCGGGACGCTCGCGTTCCTGCTCCCGTTCGCGTTCGCGATCGTGACCATCCCGACCACCCTCGGGATCGTCTGGGTCTTCGCGAACGCGATGGAGCTGACGACGTACATCACGAACCTCGTCAGCCTGATCGGCCTCGGAATCGCGATCGACTACTCGCTGCTGATGGTCTACCGCTTCCGGGAGGAGCTGCGGAGCGGGTCCGCCCGTGACGACGCGATCGTGACGACGATGCAGACAGCTGGCCGGGCCGTCGTCTTCTCGGGCACGGCCGTGGCGATCGGGCTCGCGCTGCTCCTGTTCATGCCGCTGCCGTTCATGCGCGGGTTCGGGGTCGGCGGCCTCCTGATCCCGACCGTGTCGGTGGTCGCTGCGCTCACCTTCCTGCCGGCGCTGCTCTCCCTCACCGGCCGGTCTCTCGATCGCGTCCGTCTGCTCCCGAAGGCGTTCCTCGGGCGCCGGGCCGACCACGAGCGGGGCTTCTGGGCGTCACTCGCGGGCGGCATCATGGCGTATCCCAAGACGTTCGCGATCGGCGCGTCGGCGCTCCTGATCGCGATGGCCCTGCCGGTGTTCGCCCTCGAGGTCGGGCCCGGGAGCAACTACGGGCTGCCGGAGGAGCTGGAGAGCGTGCAGGGACGCGAGATCCTCACCCAGGCGGTCGGGGCTGGCGCGACCGCCCCGACGGCGATCGTGATCGACACCGGACGACCCGACGGGGCAACCGACCCGGGCGTCGGGGCGGCCCTCGCGCGACTCGAGGACGGCCTCGGGCGTGACGAGCAGGTGGCCCGCGTCGACTTCGATCCGGAGAGCCCGCAGCACGTGGACGCCACCGGCCGCTACCTGAACGTGCAGGTCGTGGGAGCGGAGGACTACGGCACTCCCGCGAGCCTCGAGTTCGTCGATCGGCTCCGCGGTGAGATCGTTCCGGCCGCCGCATTCCCAGCGGGCGTGGCGGTGTATGCGGGCGGTGGGCCGCCGGGCGGCAGCGACTTCCTGGACATCACGTACGGCTGGTTCCCGTGGCTCGTGCTCGCGGTGCTCGCCGCGAGCTACGTCCTCCTGGTGCGGGCCTTCCGCTCGCTGCTGCTCCCCCTCAAGGCGATCGTGCTCAACCTGCTCGCGATCGGGGCGGCGTACGGGCTGACGGTCGTGGTGTTCAAGTGGGGAGCGGGGGAGCCGTTCGGACTGCTCGCCTACGACCAGGTCGAGGGCTGGATCCCGGTGTTGGTGTTCGCGATGCTGTTCGGGCTGTCGATGGACTACGAGGTCTTCCTCGTCAGCCGGATGCGGGAGGCGTGGGACGAGGGCCACACGAACGAGGAGGCGGTCGTCCTCGGGCTCACGAAGACCGGCCGCCTCGTGACCTCGGCGGGCCTGATCATGTTCGCCGCCTTCATGGGGCTCGTCGCCGGGTCGATCCTCGGCCTGCAGCAGTTCGGGTTCGCGCTCGCGGCGGCGATCCTGATCGACGTCACGATCGTCCGCGCGCTGCTCGTCCCGAGCGCGATGACCCTGTTCGGGCGCTGGAACTGGTGGCTGCCGGAGGGCGTCGCCCGCGTGATCCGCGTGGCGCCGTCACCGCTCGACGGGCGCGCGGCGCCGCGGGAGACGGGGAGATGACCCGTGTGCCGACGACAGCGCTCCGCCGATGATCGCCGCGCCCGTCCTCCGCGGGGGCGTCGTCGTCCGCGCCGTGTCGCTCGGCTTCGGGCTGTTCGTCTTCGCCCTCGGGATCGTGCTCATCCTCGAGTCCCGGCTCGGCCTGCCTCCGTGGGACGTCCTCAACCAGGGGATCAGCCGCAACACGCCGCTCTCGTTCGGCATCGCGAACGTCGCCGTCGCCCTCGTCGTCCTCGTGGTCGCCTGGCTGCTCGGCGCCCGGATCGGCCCGGGGACGGTCGCGAACGCGATCCTGATCGGGCTCTTCGTCGACCTCCTGCTCCGGCTCGACGTCGCGCACGGCGTCGCGGCGAGCGCGCTCCCGGTGCGTGCCGTCGCGCTCGGCGGCGGCATCCTCGTGATCGGCGTCGGCTCCGGCCTCTACATCGGGGCGGGAATGGGCGCCGGCCCCCGCGACTCCCTGATGCTCGTCCTCGCGCGGCGCAGCCACGTCCGGATCGGCGTCGTCCGGGCCGCGCTCGAACTGGCGGTCACGATCGTGGGCTTCGCTCTCGGCGGCAAGGTGGGCGTCGGGACGATCGCGTTCGCGCTGGGGATCGGCCCGGCCGTCGAGCTCTCGTTCCGGACGCTGGAGTGGCTGTCGCTCACCGTGGCACAGCAGCCCACGCCCGTGCCTGCCTGGCCGGCCGAGTAGCATCCGTCGGCGATGCGAGGACTCGTCTGCGCCGGAGGAGAGGCGACCCGCCTCGGCGAGCTGACCCGGGTCGCGAACAAGCACCTGCTGCCGGTGGGCCGGTGGCCGATGATCTACTACCCGCTCCAGCTGCTGCAGCGCGCGGGCGTGCGGGAGGTGCTCGTCGTCACGGGCAAGGGGCACGCGGGCCAGATGATCGACCTGCTCGGGGACGGCCACCTCACCGCGCGCGGCTCCGACGAGCCGCTGCTCGACCTCGACCTCACCTACAAGGTGCAGACCCGCCCCGGTGGGATCGCGCAGGTCGTCGGCATGGCCCGGGAGTTCGCGCGTGACGAGAAGCTCGTCGTCGTCCTCGGCGACAACATCTTCGAGCACGCCCACGCGGCCGAGATCGCCGCGTGGGGGGCCCGCGACGACGGTGCGCTCGTGTTCGTGAAGGACGTCCCCGACCCGGAGCAGTTCGGGGTGGTCGTCTACGGCGACGACGGGCGGGTCGCCGACATCGTCGAGAAGGCCGGCGTCGTCGACACGCGGTACGCGTCGCCGCCGACGAGCCACGCGGTGGTCGGCCTCTACTGCTACCCGCCGGACGTGTTCGACGTGATCGACCGGCTCGAGCCGTCGGCGCGGGGGGAGCTGGAGATCACGGACGTCAACCGCCACTACGCGCACGAGGGTCGCCTCGACGTCGTCCAGGTCGACGGCTGGTGGGAGGACGCCGGCAAGCACTGGGAGCACCTCGCGGAGATCGGCCGGCGCGTCGAGGAGACGGGTGTCAACCGCTGACGTGGTCGAGGGCGTGCTCCGCATCCCCCTCGTGCGCGTCGCCGACGAGCGCGGGTGGTTCCAGGAGCTCCGCCGGGAGAGCACGCTGCCCCGCCGAACCGTCCAGACCAACGTCTCGTTCTCGCGGCGCGGCGTGATCCGGGGCCTGCACTACCACGAGCGCGGACAGGACGACCTGTTCGCCTGCCTCTCGGGCACCGCGCGGGTCGTCGTGCTCGACCGCGCGAGCGGCGAGGTCTTCTGCGAGGACATCGGGGACGACAACCCGGTCGCCGTCTACATCCCCGGGCGCCACGCACACGGCTTCGAGGCGCTGACCGACCTGCTCTTCTGTTACCACGTGACCGAGGAGTACGACGCCTCCGACCCCGACGAGCACGGGATCCCGTGGGACGACCCACGGGTTCGGCACCTGTGGAGCACGACGACACCGATCCTCTCCGCGAGGGACGCCGCCGCGTCCTGATCACCGGGGCCGCCGGCCAGCTCGGCACGGCGCTCACGGCGGCGTTCGCCGGCGACGACGTCGTCGCTCTCACGCGCGCCCGCTGGGACGTCACGCTGCCCGCCCCGCCGGACCTCGAGCGCCCCGAGCTCGTGCTCCACGCAGCCGCGTGGACGGACGTCGACGGCGCCGAGGACGACCCGCAGGCGGCGGCCGCGGTCAACGTCGGCGGGGTCGCGAACGTCGCCGCGCTCGGTGCCCCGCTCGTCGTGTTCTCGACCGACTACGTGTTCGACGGGACGAAGGCGTCCCCGTACGTCGAGTCGGACGCGCCGCATCCACGCTCGGCGTACGGGCGGACGAAGCTCCACGGCGAGGCGGCGGCCGGCGAGCGCGCGTGGATCGTCCGGGCATCGTGGCTCTTCGGTGCGACGGGGCACAACTTCGTGCGCACGATGCTGCGCCTCGGCGCCGAGCGCGAGGAGGTCGCGGTCGTCGACGACCAGCGAGGCTGTCCGACCTACGTCGCCCATCTCGCCGCGGCGACGCATGCGCTCGTCGACGGCGCCGCGCCCTACGGCGTCTGGCACCTCGCAGCGGGCGGCGAGTGCACCTGGGCGGAGTTCGCCGAGGCGATCTTCGCCGAGGCGGGCCTCGCCTGTCGCGTCCGGAGGATCACGACCGCCGAGCTGGGCCGTCCGGCGCCCCGGCCCGCGTACTCGGTGCTGCGCAGCGAGCGTCCGCACGCACCCGTGCTGCCGCACTGGCGCGACGGGCTGCGGGCGTGCCTGGACGCACTCGCGTCGGGCTGACGAGGGACGGCGGGATCCACGCGAGCTACCCTGTCGCGATGCGCGTGCTCGTGACCGGCGGGGCCGGCTTCATCGGCTCCCACTTCGTCAAGCGACTCGCGGGCGCCGGAGCCGAGGTCGTCGTCCTCGACAAGCTCACCTACGCGGGCAACCCGGCGAACCTCGAGGGAGTCGACGCCGAGCTCGTCGTCGGGGACATCGCGGACGTGACCGCGGTCGAGCGGGCGGCGGCCGGGTGCGACGCGATCGTCAACTTCGCGGCCGAGACGCACGTCGACCGGTCGATCCTCACCCCGCAGGAGTTCGTCCACACGGACGTCCTCGGGACGATGACGCTCCTCGAGTGGGCCCGTGCGCACGACGTCCGCTACGTGCAGGTCTCGACGGACGAGGTCTACGGCGACCTCGAGCCGGGACGGCGGGCGGCGGAGGACGACCCGCTGCGGCCGTCGAGCCCGTACAGCGCAGCCAAGGCCGGCGGCGACCTCCAGGTGCTCGCCTACGTGCGGACGTACGGCGTGCGGGCGTCGATCACGCGCGGCGCGAACACGTACGGCGCGAACCAGTATCCGGAGAAGCTGATCCCCCTGTTCGTCACGAACGCGCTCGACGGGGAGCCGCTCCCCGTCTACGGCGACGGGAAGCAGGTGCGCGAGTGGCTCCACGCGGAGGATCACTGCGCCGCGGTCGAACTCGTGCTCCACGAGGGGCGGCCGGGCGAGGTGTACAACGTCGGCGGCGAGGACTTCGAGAACCTCGAGGTGACCAACCGCATCCTCGAGCTCACCGGGGCCGACCCCGGCCTCGTCCGGCACGTCGAGGACCGGGCGGGGCACGACCGGCGGTATGCCGTCGACGACACGAAGCTCCGCGAGCTCGGGTGGGTGCCGTCGCACTCGTTCGGCGAGACGGGGCTGCCGTCGACGGTCGACTGGTACCGCGACCACCGGGCGTGGTGGGAGCCGATCAAGAGCGGCTCCTATCGCGCCTACTACGACGCGCAGTACGGGGAGCGACTCAAGGCGTAGCGCTGCCCGCCGAGAACTCCTCTAGAGGTCTCATGCGGCTCACACTCACCCTCACCGGCGCAGCCTTCGCCGCCGCGATCGCGGTCGCGGTGTCGTCCGGCGCGCCGGGCGCAGGCGGTACCGCGCCCGTCTTCGTGCTGAGCGGCGGCGGTTGGGGTCACGGCGTCGGGATGAGCCAGTGGGGCGCGTTCGGCCAGGCGCAGGCCGGGCGGACGGCCGAGCAGATCCTCGCCACGTACTACCCGGGGACCGAGCTCGCGAAGGCCGCGGCCTCCAAGGTTCGCGTGCTCGTGGCGGCGGCCACGGGCTCCGTCCGGGTCGAGTCCCCGGTCGCGTTCCGCGTCCGTGCGGGCGACGGGACGCTCGTCGAACTGCCGCCGGGGGTCGCCGACCTCGACAAGCGACTGCGGCTCCTCGTCGACGGCGCCCGGGTCGCGCTCGTCGGCCCCGTGACGGTGCTCCCGGGGCCCGGGGCGCTGCTGCAGCTCGGCGACACGCGCTACCGCGGATCGCTCCGCGTCGACCTCGCGGACGGTGCGCTCCGGGTCGTGAACGTCGTCGCGCTCGAGGCGTACCTGCAGGGCGTCGTCCCCGGGGAGATGCCGAAGGACTGGCCGCTCGAGGCACTGAAGGCCCAGGCGATCGCGGCCCGGACGTATGCCGTCGCGGGCCTCGTGCGTGGGAAGGCGTACGACCTCTCCTCCGACGTCACCAGCCAGGTCTACTACGGCGTCGGCCGTGAGGCCCCGGCGACGACGCGGGCCGTGCGGGAGACCCGTGGGCTCGTCCTCTCCTTCGACGGGAAGCCCGCGCAGGCGCTGTACTTCTCGTCCTCCGGCGGTCGGACGCTCAGCGCCGTGGACGTCTTCGGCAACGAGCTCGCGTACCTCGTCGGCGTCGACGACCCGTGGGACGACGTCGTCGGCAACCCGAACCACCGCTGGGAGCCACGTGCCTTCACGGGTCGGCAGCTGGCACGGGCGCTCAAGCTCTCCTCACCGGTGGTCGACGTCGTGTACCGCCCCGGCGAGCAGGGCAGCCCGGCCTCGATGCGGTTCGTCACGAAGACCGGAGCCGCCCTCGACCAGCGCATCTCGGAGCTCCGGTACCGGCTCGGCCTCCGCTCGCCGTCGTTCCGGATCGGCGTGCTCCGCCTCGCCCGCCCGTCGGAGCCGGCGTCGAGCGGGGCGCGGGTCACCCTCACCGGCATCGCCCGTGACGTCGATCGGCCGCAGCTCGAGCGACGCATGCAGGACGGATCGTGGAAGCGTGCCGCCTTCGTGAGGCCGAAGACGGACGGGGCCTTCAGCGTCGTCGTCCGGCCGAGCACGACGACGACCTACCGGCTCTCCGCCTCGGGCCTGGCCGGCCCACCGCTGACGCTCGCGGTCGTCGAGGCGTCCGAGTGACGCGACGCACCGCGAGCTTCCTCGCCGCGCTGACGGCGGCGCTCGTCGTGCCCGCGGCGGCCGGGGCCGCACGGTTCGCCGTCGGACTCGAGGTCGGAGCCGATCCTGGCCGCGTGCTCGCGGCGGTGGAGCGAGCGACCGGCGCCCGCGTCGAGTCGCTCGCTCCCCTGCCGGCCCTCGTCGTCGAGACCGGTGCGGCCGCCAGGCTTCGGTCCGTGGCGGGTGTCCGCTACGTCGAGCGACTGCGCTCGCGCCCGCTCGCGTACGTGCCGAACGACCCGCTCTTCCCACGCCAGTGGTACCTCTCGCGGGTGAACGCGTTCGCCGCATGGACGGAGCGTCCACCGCTCGCAGGCGTTCGGGTCGCGGTGATCGACTCGGGCGTCGACCTCGGTCACCCCGACCTCCGCGACCGTGTCGCCCGCGCGCGCAGCTTCGTCGGCGGCGGCCCGGGCGACGCACAGGGCCACGGGACGATCGTCGCCGGGATCATCGCCGCGGAGGCCGACAACGCCACCGGGATCGCCGGTCTCGCGCCCTCGGCGGAGCTGCTCGTCGCGAAGGTCGTCGACCAGACGGGGTCGATCTCGGTCGAGGCCGAGGTGCGTGCGATCCGGTGGGCGGTCGCGGAGGGCGCCCGCGTCATCAACATGAGCCTCGGGGGCCTCCGCGACCCCATACGACCTGCGAGCGACACGTACTCCCAGCTCGAGGCGGACGCCGTCGCGTACGCGGTCTCGAAGGGCGTGCTCGTCGTCGCTGCGGTCGGGAACGGCGACGAGGCACCGCGGCAGCCGTGGCCGTACGCCAGCTACCCGGCCGCGCTCCCGCACGTCGTCGGTGTCAGCGCCGTGACGCGGGGCGGGGCCGCTCCGCGCTACTCGAACCGGGACGACGTCTACAACGATCTCGCCGCGCCGGGGGAGAGGATCGTCTCGACCTTCCCCCGCGCCCTCACCGCGCGTCGGCCCGGATGTGTGGAGCAGGGGTACACCCCGTGCGCGACGGCCGCGTACCGGGGAACCGAGGGCACCTCCTTCGCGGCGCCACAGGTCGCAGCGGCGGCGGCGACGCTCCTCGGGACGCTGCCGACGCTCCGCGCGGAGCAGGTCGCGGCGCTCCTCGAGCGGTCGGCGGCCGACGCCGCGCCGTCCACGGGGTGCCGGGCGTGCCGTGTCGGCCGCGACGCGCACACCGGCTGGGGCACGCTCGACGTCGCCTCCGCGCTCGCCGCGCTCGAGACATCGCTCCCCCCCGCCGACGCCTACGAGCCGAACGACGGCGCGGACCCGCGCGGGTACCGGCTCTACGGGCGGTGGTCGAAGCGCGTGGTTCGCGCGACCGTCGACTACTGGGACGACCAGGACGACGTGTACCCGGTGTACCTGCGCGCCGGTCAGCGGCTCGACGCCTCCCTCGACGGCCCCACCGAGACCAACCCCAGTCTCGTCCTGTGGCGCCCGGGGGTCTCGTCCGTGACGGGCGTTGCGGAGGCGCGGAGGCGCCTCGACTTCTCGGCGCGGCCGGGGTGGCGCGAGCACGTGGGCGGCCGCGCGGTGGCGGACGGCTGGTACGCGGTGCAGGTGCGCCTGGGCTCGGAGGGCGCGGGCGCCTATCGACTGACGGTCGTGCGCTCAGGCTGAGGGCTGGAGCAGCTCCTCGTCGGGCACGTCACGGAGCACCCGCGCCGGGCTGCCGACGACGACGACCCGCGACGGGACGTCCCTCGTGACGACGGCGCCGGCGCCGACGAACGCCTCCTCGCCGATCTCGACCCCCGGGCAGAGGACGGCCCCGCCGCCCACCCGCGCGCCGCGCCGGATCGTCGGCCCCGCGAGGAGCTCGAGGCGTCTCTCGGTACGACCCATGAAGTTGTCGTTCGTCGTCACGACGCACGGGGCGACGAACACGTGCTCCTCGAGGGTCGAGTACGCGGTGATGTAGGCGTCGGCCTGGATCCGCGTCATCGCCCCGATCGTCGTGTCGTTCTCGACGAGCGTGCCGCGACCGACGACGACGTCGTCCCCGATCGTGACGCGCTCGCGCACGCAGGACTGGTCGCCGAGGATGACACGCTCGCCGATCGTCGACCCCGCGAACACGATCGCACCGGAGGAGACGACGGTGCCGGCCCCGATCACCGTCGGCGGCAGCGGCTCGCGCTTCGCGGTCGACCGCGGGGAGAGCGTCGGCTGCTTGCCGACGACCGCGTGCTCGAGCACCCGCACGCCGTCGCCGAGGACGGTGCCCGGGTGGACGACCGCGGTGGGATGGATGTCGGCCGGCACCGTCACGCCCGTGCCGGGAGCGTCGCTTCTCCCTGCGCTCGCAGCGAGTCGGTCAGCCGGTCGAGCGCACGGACGACCATGAGGCCGTCGAGCGCCTCCCGGTGGTCTCCCGGGCCTTCCGCGACGAGGCGCAGGAAGTGCTCGAGCTCGAGGCGCAGGGGCTCGTCGGTCGCGACCTTCGGGCTGAAGATGTCACCGGTGCGCGTCCGCCACTCCCCGTACGTCTCGGCCGGTTCCCAGGGCGCCTTGTCGTACACGGTCACCTTGCGCTCGAGCTCCATGTCGTCGAAGACCGCCATCTTCTCGCGGCCCACGACCGTCATCTTCCGCATCTTGTGGGGGTCGAGCCACGAGAGGTGCATGTGCGCGACCCTCCCCGACGGGAAGCGGAGGAAGCAGAACACCACGTCCTCGACGCCGGCCTGCAGGAAGGCGCTGCCGTGCGCGACGACCTCGGACGGCTCCTCGCCGAGGAGCCACAGGATCACCGACAGGTCGTGCACGCCGAGCGACCAGAGTGCGTTCTCGTGCGATCGGATCGTCCCCAGGTTCTGGCGGTTCCCGTAGACGCAGAGGACGTCGCCGAGGGCACCGCTGTCGACGAGCTCCTTCAGCATGCGCACGCCGGGGTGGTAGAGGAGGAGGTGGCCGGGCATGAGCACGAGGTCGCGATCGCGGGCGAGCGCGACGAGCTCCTCCATCTCCGCCGACCGCATCGCCGGCGGCTTCTCGACGAAGACGTGCTTGCCGGCCTCGAGGGCGCGGCGCGCGAGGTCGAAGTGCGTCGGCACCGGCGTCGCGACGATCACCGCCTCGACCGACGCGTCGCCCAGCACGTCGTCGAACGACGTCGTCGCCCTCGCCTGTGGGTGGCGGCCGGCGAACCGGGCGAGCGCGGCCTCGTCACGGTCGCAGACCCAGGCGAGATCGGCCAGCTCGCCGGCGACCCGGACGACGTTCGCGCCCCACTGCCCGAGCCCGGCGTGCGCGACGCGCGGTGTCACAGCTTCCAGACCTTCGCGGTGCCGTTGCCGGCCGGGCCGGTGGCGTTGCGCAGGTCGATGACGAGCGCGGCCTCCTCGACGAGCGCGGCGTAGTCGATGCCCGAGTGGTCGGTGACGATCACGACCGCGTCGTAGGCGGCCGGCTCGAGCGGGACCGACTCCAGGCCGAGCTCGGTGACCGCGGCGACGTGGGGGTCGTGGTACGAGACGGTGGCGCCCGCTCCCTGGAGGAGCTCGATGATCTTCAGCGCCGGCGACTCGCGCACGTCCGCGATGTCGGGCTTGTAGGCGATGCCGAGGACGAGCACCCGCGACTGCGAGAGCGCCTTGCCGGCGCCGTGGTTCAGCGCCTGCGAGATGAGCGACCGGCAGTAGTAGGGCATCGAGCGGTTGACACGCCCGGCGAGCTCGATGAACTCGGTCTGGAAGTCGACCTCCCTCGCCTTCCACGTGAGGTAGAAGGGATCGATCGGGATGCAGTGACCCCCGAGGCCGGGGCCGGGCCTGAAGCTCATGAAGCCGAACGGCTTGGTCGCGGCGGCCTCGACGACCTCCCAGACGTCGATGCCGAGTCGCTGGCAGAGGCGCGCGAGCTCGTTCACGAGCGCGATGTTCACGGTGCGGAAGATGTTCTCGAGCAGCTTCGTGAGCTCTGCCGCCTCCGGCGACGAGACCGTGTGCACCTCGTCGATCGCCGATCCGTAGAGCCGTGCCGCAGCCTCGGTCGAGGCCTCGTCGATGCCGCCGACGACCTTGGGCACGTTCTTCGTCGTCCAGTCGGTGCGGCCGGGGTCGACGCGCTCCGGCGAGAACGCGAGGTGGAAGTCGGCGCCGGCGCGGAGCCCGCTGCCCTCCTCGAGCAGAGGCAGCAGCTCGTCCCGCGTCGTTCCCGGATACGTGGTCGACTCGAGCACGACGAGCTGGCCCTGGCGGAGTCGGGTCGCGATCTCGCGCGCCGCGCCGAGCAGGATCGAGAGGTCCGGCTCGCGCTGGCTCGAGAGCGGTGTCGGCAGCGCGATCAGGATTGCCCCGGCGCCGCGGAGCACGTCGTAGTCGGTGGTCGCGCGGAGGCCGTGGTCGGACACGAGGCGGGCGAGCACCTCGGACGGCACGTCCTCGATCACGCTCTCGCCCCGGTTGATCTGCGCCACGCGCTCCGCGTCGACGTCGAGGAGCACGACCGAGCGACCGGCCTCCGCGAACACCTGCGCGAGCGGGACGCCGACGTAGCCGGCGCCGACGATCGCGACGTCGACCGCCGGTGGCTCGACGGCGGCTGCGGACGATGTCGTCTCGGGTGCGCTCATGGCGGCGAATGCTAGCGGTGCGACTGGCCTTGTAACGACCTGTCACAAGGTGCGGACGGCCTCCGCGATCCGCTCCGCCGCGTGCCCGTCGCCGTAGAGCGCCGGCGCATCGGCCGGGAAGCGCGCCGCCGCCACCGCAGCGACGAGCGCATCGGGGTCGTCGTCGACGAGGACGTTCGCCCCGATCGCGACGGTGTCCGTCCACTCCGTCGAGGGCCGTGCGGTCACGCACGGGACGCCGTACCAGTACGCCTCCTTCTGGAGCCCGCCGGAGTCGGTCACGATCACGCGCGCCTGCGAGGCGGTGGACGCGAAGACGAGGTAGCCGAGCGGCTCGGTGAGGACGACGTGGGGGGCGACCTCGATGTGCTCGCGCTCGAGCGTCGCGCGCGTCCGCGGGTGGGCGGGGAAGACGACCGGCTCCTCGAGTCGGTTGAGGCCGGAGACGATCCGCGCCAGCCGTGGCCCGTGGACGTTCGCCTCGCGGTGGAGGGTGGCGACGACGTACGAGCCCGGGGGATGCGGCGGCTGGACGCGCTCGCGGGCGAGCGGCGCGAACAGCCGGACCGCGTCGGCCATCACGTCGCCGACGACGACCGCGCGGCCGGGAACTCCCTCTGTCGCGAGCGTCTCTGCCGAGCGCTCGTCGGGGCAGAGGAGGAGCGTCGCGATCCGGTCGACCTCGATCCGGTTGCGCTCCTCCGGCATCGACAGGTCGCCGCTGCGCAGACCCGCCTCGACGTGGACGACGGGCGTCCCGCTCTCCGCCCCCGCCCGGGCGCCCGCGAGGGTCGAGTTCGTGTCCCCGTAGACGAGCACCGCGTCCGGCTGCGCGCTCCGCACGAGCTCCGTGACGGCCGGCGTGAGGGCGTCGACGTCCGCGGTCCGGAGGTCGAGCTCGACGTCGGGCTCGTGGAGCCCGAGGTCGTCGAAGAAGACGGCGGACAGCTCGGGGTCCCAGTGCTGGCCCGTGTGCACGACGACCTCGGCGATCCCGGCGTCGCGGAGCGCGACGGACAGCGGGGCCGCCTTCACGAACTGGGGGCGGTTGCCGACGACGGCGAGGACCTTCATCGACCCGCAGCGTAGTCTGCATGTGAGCGCGCGCTATCCTTGGACGCCCGCGGGCCGTTAGCTCAGCTGGTAGAGCAGGGGACTCTTAATCCCAAGGTCGAAGGTTCGAATCCTTCACGGCCCATCAGGATTCATGCGGGTTCGGGCCTGTTGCCCGACCCCGCGGGGGCAGACGGTCAACAGGGGTCGCAAGGAGCGCGTCCGACCGTCGGTCTGTCACGCCGGAGGTCGCGGGTTCGAGTCCCGCCGCTCCTGTCTCTGAAACCCGCTTGCTTGGCGGGCTTCTTCGTTTCTGAGGCCGTCGGAGGAGTGCGGGACAGGCGCTTTGGCAAGTGAATTGGCAGGTCGAGCCGTTCGCGACCCTAGTCCGACCCCGCCGCTGAGCCGACTACGTTCGAGTGGGCGCACTTGACCGTCGGCACCTAATCGTCGTCGTCCCAGTTCCACCGACCTCGTACCAACGCCACACCCTTGTAGACGGCCCATGCTGCGGCCGGGCAGAAGAACACGGCGGAAGCCAGCGCTTCTTCCACGGACGGTTCGTAGGAAATCGGCCCAGGGAAGGCGGCGGCGGCCACGGCGAAGATCACTGCCCCGACTGCCGCGAGCACGATCAGGCTGCCTCCGACGGTCAGCACGATCCCGAGAATCAGATCGAACGCACGCTCGAGCCGCTCATCGATCGGTGGCACGCCACATCGCTCCCTCGCTGACCCACTTCGCGTTCTCGACGCAACCGTTCAAACAGCGCCTCCGCTGCATCGACGGCGACCCCCACCGCCTCAGCCTCCCGCACAAATGGGCACCTCACCCAACCCCACGGTGCCACCATCCGCCGCCAGCCGCATCGGGGCGGTCGCCGATCCCGGCTACTGGGCTCCCGCGCCTGCGGGCCGTCGTTCGCGGTGAGCCCTCCCGGCGGGAAGGGGGGCGTGCCGCCGCCGTGGCGCGCCCCGGGAGGGGTCGTGCGTCGGCACTTGGACACTCGCAGGTCGGGTCGGTCGTGTAGTCTCGCGCGCGGTGGTTCGCAGGGGCGCCGTCGTACGCATGGTCGCGATCGGGATCGTCACGGCGATCCTGGTCACGCTGGTCGCGGTCCTGATCCCCTGGCTGCCGTCGTCCGCGTCCCTGGAGATGGACCGGATCACGATGGTCTACTGGGTCACGACGGTGATCTCGATCGGCATCTTCGCGCTCGTCGTCGCCGTCATCGTCTACTCGGTGATGGCGTTCCGGGCGCAGCCGGACGACGACTCCGACGGGCCGCCGATCCACGGCAACACGCGCCTCGAGGTCGTCTGGACGGCGATCCCGGCGCTGATCGTCATCGCGATCGGCGTGCTCAGCGCCGTCGTCCTCTCCCAGAACGCCAAGGCGGGGACGGATGCGCTCAGGGTGAAGGTCTACGCGCAACAGTTCGCATGGCGCTTCGAGTACCCCGACCAGGGCGGTCTGCGCTCGGGTGAGCTCTACCTCGTGAAGGATCGGAGCACGAAGTTCGAGATGACCGCGGCCGACGTCATCCACTCGTTCTGGATCCCGGAGATGGGGCAGAAGCAGGACGTGCTGCCGGGCGTCGAGACGTCGATCGTCGTCACCCCGACGCGCGAGGGGCGCTTCTCGCTCGTCTGCACCGAGCTCTGCGGCCTCGGGCACTGGGCGATGCGGGCTCCCGTGAAGGTGGTCTCCGCGAGCGCCTTCGACGACTGGGTGGCCGAGCGCCAGGCGGAGGCCGAGGGCGAGGCGGACGGCGCCTCCGTGTTCGCGAGCGCGGGCTGCGGAGGGTGCCACGCGTTCACGCCGGCGGGCTCGACCGGCGCGGTGGGCCCCTCGCTCGACGGGCTGCAGGCGGCGGCGGACGCCGCCGGGCAGCCGCTCGAGGAGTTCGTCCGCACGTCGATCGTCGACCCGAACGCCTACGTCGCCGACGGCTATGGGCCCGGAGTGATGCCGGCCGACTATGGTGACTCCCTCACCGGCGAGGAGCTCGACGCCCTCGTCGCGTACCTGACGGAGACGAAGGAGTGAGCGCGTGACGGCGGTCACCGAGCACGGAGCGAACCACGGCGCGGGCCACGAGCCCGGGCCCTACCCGCCGCGGAAGCGCGGGATCCTGATGCGCCCCGGGTTCGTACGGGCCGCCTGGTGCTCCGCCGTCTTCTTCCTGGTCGGCATGTACATCGTCGTCGGCCTGCGCTGGCTGGCGGGCTGGGGAGACCCGTACGACTGGACGATCATCGTCCTCGTCGGCGCGCTGACGGCCGCGCCGATCGGCTTCCTGCTCGGGCTCGGCGCGTTCGACTACTGGCTGTACTGGGTGAGCGGCCGACCGACGCTCCCCGAGGACCACTCGGGGCACGGCGCGACGCGGTGGCAGGACTACTTCCGCGTCAACACCGACCACAAGGTGATCGGCGTCCAGTACACGGTCACGACCTTCGTCTTCCTGCTCGTCGGCGGCCTGACGGCGATGATCTTCCGCGTCGAGCTCGCCGAGCCGGGGATGCAGTTCCTCGACGGGCAGACGTACAACGGGCTCGTCTCCGTCCACGCGACGCTGCTCATCTTCACCTTCATGGTCCCGGTCTTCGCCGGGCTCGGGAACTACGTGATCCCGCTCATGATCGGCGCGCCCGACATGGCGTTCCCGCGCCTGAACGCCCTCTCTTTCTGGCTCCTGCCGATCGCGGGCGTGATGTTCCTCGCGAGCTTCCTCGCCCCCGGCGGCGCGTTCGCGGCGGGCTGGACGGCGTACGCGCCGCTCTCGAGCGACCTGCCGGTCGGCTCGATGTTCTTCAACATGGGCGTGCAGTGGGCGGGCGCGTCCTCGATCCTCACCGCGCTCAACTTCCTCGTCACGATCATCACGATGCGTGCGCCGGGGATGACCTTCTGGCGCATGCCGCTCCTCGTCTGGGCGAACTTCACGACCTCGCTGCTCGTCGTGCTCGCGACGCCGTTCATCGCCGGGTCGCAGTTCTTCGTGCTCTTCGACCGCGTGATGGACACGGACTTCTTCGTCCCGTCCGGCGGCGGCTACGTCCTCGGCTACCAGCACATCTTCTGGTTCTACAGCCACCCGGCCGTCTACATCATGATCCTGCCCGGCTTCGGGATCATCTCGGAGGTGATCTCGGTCTTCAGCCGCAAGCCGATCTTCGGCTACCGGCTGATGGCGATCTCCCTCGTCGGCATCCTCGTGCTCGGCTTCTCCGTCTGGGCGCACCACCTGTTCGTCGCCGGGATGGCGGACTGGCTGCGCGTGCCGATGATGATCACGACGCTCCTGATCGCCGTGCCGACGGGCGTGAAGGTGTTCAGCTGGCTGGCGACGATGTGGGAGGGGCGAATCCGCCTCACGACGCCGATGCTGTTCGCCCTCGGCTTCGTCTCGACGTTCGTGATCGGCGGGCTCTCCGGGATCTACCTCGGCTCGGTGCCGATGGACATCCACGCCTCCGACACGTACTTCGTCGTCGCCCACATCCACTACGTGTTCTTCGGCGGCTCCCTGCTCACGGTGTTCGCGGGCGTCTACTACTGGTTCCCGAAGATGACCGGCCGCATGTACGACGAGCGGCTCGGGAAGCTCCACTTCTGGCTGACCTTCGTCACCCTCAATCTCACGTTCTTCCCGATGCACTGGGTCGGGCTGCGGGGGATGCCGCGCCGCGTCGCCGACTACGCGGCCGAGTTCGGCGCCGTGAACATGTTCATCACCGTCTCGTCGTTCGCCCTCGGCGCGTCGTTCTTCGTGTTCCTCTACAACATGATCGTCAGCTGGGCGCGCGGGCCCGTCGCCGGCTCGAACCCCTGGCGCTCGATGACGCTCGAGTGGCAGGTCTCGTCCCCGCCGCCGATCTTCAACTTCGACGAGATCCCGACCGTGGTCGGCGGGCCGTACGAGTACGGCATCCCGGACGCGCGGCACGCCGTGCTCGGGGAGCCCGAGCCGGTGCCGGAAGGGGCGCGGGCGTGAGCGACCCCGGCTCTCCCGTGGAGCGCTCCGTCGTCCTCGTCGTCGCCAACGAGACGCTCGGAGGCGACGTCCTCGTCGAGGCGGTGCGCCGTCGTGCGGCCCGCGGCCCGATCCGCGTCGTCGTCGTCGCCCCCGTCAACGAGCCCAGCGCAGGGTACGTCGTCTACCAGGACTCGCGCCGCGCCGCCGCCGGCCGGCGGCTCGACCGAACCGTCGATGCGATCCGGGCGCTCGACGTGCCGGCCCACGGCGGCGTCTTCGACGGCGGCCCTCTCGCAGCGGTCAAGGACATCCTCGCGCTCGAGCGCATCGACGAGCTGATCGTCTCCACCCACCCGGAGGCGAAGTCGGGCTGGCTGCGCCGCAACCTCCTCGACGAGATCCGCAAGGCGGCCGGGGACCGACCCGTCGAGCACGTGTTCGCGGAGGACGGCGAGCGCGGAGGCCCGGTCAACGTCCTCGTCGTCGCGAACGAGACGGTGCTCGGTGCGTCGCTGCTCCACCGGATCCGATCGCGGGCCGGCCAGGGCGACGCGGCGTTCCTCGTCGTCTGCCCCCAGAGCGACCCCACCGAGTCGGAGCACCCGGACGCGGAGCGGCGGCTGCGCCGGGCGCTGTCGATGCTCCGCGGCGAGGGCATCGAGGTGCACGGCCAGATCGCGCACCCCGATCCCTACACGGCCGCGATCCAGGTCGTCCACGACGAGCGCGTCGACGAGATCGTCGTCTCCACGTTCCCGGGCGAGCGATCCGGCTGGATCCGGCGCGATCTCGTGGCGCGGCTGCAAGCCGACGCGGGCGTGCCCGTCGAGCACGTCGTCGTCGAGGCGACTGCGGCGGAGGTGACGGCATGACCGCCCATGCGGAGGCGACCGCCCACGGGCACGGCGAGCACCACGGGCCGCCGCCGGCGAACAAGAGCTCGCGGCTCGACCCGACGACGCTCGGGATGCTCCTCTTCATCGCGTCGGAGGCGATGCTCTTCGGGAGCTTCTTCGCGGCGTACTTCTTCGTCCGGGTCGTGAACCCGGACGCGACGATCATCGAGCCCGAGCGGTGGCAGAGCTGGCCGCCGGAGCCCTTCGAGTTCCCCGTCTTCGTGGCGGGCGTGAACACCGCGATCCTCGTCACGTCGAGCTTCACCATCCACTGGGCGGTGCAGGCGATCCGGCGCGGCAATCGGCGTGGGCTGCAGGCAGGGCTCGTCGCGACGATCGCGCTCGGTCTCGCGTTCCTGCTCACGCAGGCGGTCGAGTACGCGCACGTCGGCTTCAACACCGGCGACGGCGCCTTCGCCTCCGTCTTCTTCGGGCTCACCGGGCTCCACGGCGCGCACGTGGCGGTGGGGTTGTCGCTGCTGATCATCGCCGCGGTGCGGGCGTTCCGCGGTCACTACTCCCCGGAGCACTACCACGGTGTCGAGATCCCGGGGATCTACTGGCACTTCGTCGACGTGATGTGGATCGTCGTCTACGCGACGGTCTACCTCCTCTAAGGGGGCCGCATGGACAATCCCTTCAAGGACGAGGCGAGCGCGTTCAGGCTCGTCTTCCTCACGCTCGCCGCGTTCGCGGTGATCGTGCTGGCCGGCGTGCTCATCAACGGGTGGGCGGCGCTCGTCGCGTGGCTCGTGCTCACCGGCGTCGCGATCGGCTACTACCTCGTGCAGCGGGGCTCCGGCCCACCGCCCCGCCAGCACGTCCCGCACACCGGCCCCGCGGCCGCGCGCCGCATCCTCGTCGTCGTCGACGAGACGATCGCCGGCGACGTGCTCGCGGCCCATGTCCGCCCCCACCTCCGCGGCAGCAGCGACGACCGGGTGCTCGTCGTCGCCCCGGCGCTCACCTCGCACGGCCACCGCTGGACCGACGACACCGACGCCGACCGCACTGCCGCCGAGCGCCGCGTCCAGGAGACGGTCGACGCGCTCGGCCGTGCCGGCATCACCGCCGAGGGCTCCGTCGGCTCGCCGGAGCCGCTCGAGGCGACCGAGGACGCGATCCACGTCTTCGGAGCCGACCAGATCGTGGTCGTCACCCATTCGCGCACCAGCGAGAACTGGGCCGAGAAGGGCTTCGTCGACGCTCTCCGGGAGCGGTTCGACGTGCCGGTCGACCACGTTCTCGCCGCCGAGCCCGACGCGACGTAGCCCGACGACCCGCGACGACGGGCGTCTCGGCGGAGGCGCTACTTCCCGGCGTTGTCGACCACGAACTGCGCGACGGCGTCGATCTCGTCCTCGGAGAGCTGGCCCGAGAAGGAGGGCATCCCGCCGCGTCCGTTCGTGATCCGGTCGAGCGCGAGCTCCTTCGTCGGCATCGTCTCGTCGAGGTTCGGGCCGACGGTGCCGGACGCGCCCGCTGCGGCGAGCGCGTGGCACCCGGCGCAGCCGGCGCTCGCGAAGATCGCCGCGCCGTCCGGCGCGCCGCCGCCCGCATCCGTTCCGCCCCCCGGGGCGGCCCGCGGCGGGCCGTCGTCGCCGCCGAGCCCGGCCACGTCGGCGACGTACGCGGCGACGGCGGCGGCGTCGTCGCCCGTGACGATGTCCGCCGGCATCCCGGGCGCACCGGAGACGGGGTTCACGACCGGGTACGCGATCTGACCGCGGACGACCTGCCGCACGCCGCTCTCGATCCCCGGGGCCGCCAGCTGTTCCTGGAACTTGGCGTCGTCCGGATCGGCCCCCGAGACGTCCACGCGGTACTGGTAGAAGGCGTCGTCGAGGTTGGGGCCGATCTCGCCGGTGGTGCCGGCATCCGCGAGCGTGTGACACGCGCCGCAGCTCTGGGTGAAGAGCTCCTTGCCGCTGATCTTGTCGCCACCGCCCTCGTCGAAGCCGACGGTGTCGCCACAGCCGGCGAGCGCCACCGCCACGATCGGCGTCGCCAGCGACAGCGCGAGCAGCCGCAGTCGCGGCCTGCCGAGTGGCACGGAGGTCTGCACGGTGGGGCGAGTCTATCCGGCGACGGCGGCGCGCAACTGCTTGAGCTGTCGCCTGACGTCGGTCGCGCTCGGATCGTCGGGCGCGAGCACGAGGAAGCGCTCGTACGCGGCGATCGCCGTGTCGAGCTCACCCGCCTGGATCGCCGCCTGGGCGAGCTCGAGCTGGACGCTGGGGTCGTTCGGCTGGAGCGCGGCGAGCTGCCCGTAGGCGTCGAGCGCCGCCGCGAGCGCGGCCTGCCCCTCGGTCGCCACGGTCGCGATCTCCTCGCTCGCGGTCGCGTTGACGGCCTGCCCGACCGCGTCGCCCCCGATCTGGGTGCCGCCGACGCTCGGCCGGGGGAGGTTCTGCCCGGCCCCGGCGACCGCGGCCTCCGCCTGCAGCTGCTGCAGCTCCTGCTGCTTCTCGGCGGCGACCGCGAAGTGCAGCGCCGCCAGCTCGCGGAGCGCGTCCGGGTCGTTGGGCCGAAGCTCGACGACGCGCTGCTGAGCCGCGATCGCGCCGGCGACGTCACCGTCCGCCTGCAGCACCGTGGCCAGCTCCTGCCAGGCGTCCGGGTCGGCGGGCCGCTCCTCGGTCGCCTTGCGCGCGTCCGAGACGGAGGTCCCGCCGCCTCCGGACCCCCTGAACACGTCTCCGATCCCGACGCCGCCGGCGCCGACGCCGAATCCGACGAAGCCGAGGGCGAACACGAGCGCGAGGAACACGAACATCCACTTCGCGTGGCGCCGCAGGCGCGTGAAGAACATCGTGTCCTCGATCGCGGGACTCATCGTCTCGCGCCGGGGGCGCGTGCTCACGCCAGCATGCGGCTTCGTGCTCTTCGTCCTGCTCTTGTCAAATCGCGCCATGTCGTCACGTCACGTCGATAACGGTCCTCGCCTCCTACGAGAGTAGCGAGGACTCGGTGGGATGAGCCGCCGAGAACCGTCGCCACGGCGGGGTCCTCCACGGGGTCGAACGGCGTTCCGTCGAGCGAGAGCACCGTCAGGTCGGCCCACTTCCCGGGGGCGAGCGAGCCGACCTCGGCGTCCAGGCCCAGCGCCTGCGCACCGCCGAGGGTGGCGAGGAAGAGTGCGTCCGCGGCCGTCAGGGCAGTCGGGTCGGCGCTGTGGGACCGCTGGAGCCACAGGGCGACGCGCATCTCCTCGAACAGGTCGAGGGACGGGGTCGAGGCCGGGCTGTCGGTTGCGATCGCGACCCGCAGCCCCGCCGCGCGCAGCGCCTGGAGCGGGGCGACGCCGCACCCGAGCTGGGCGTTCGAGCGCGGGCAGTGGGCGACCGCGACGTCGTGCGCCGCGAGCAGCGCGATCTCCTCCTCGTCGGCGGTGACGCAGTGGGCGGCCACCAGGCGCTCCCCGAGCACGCCCCGCTCGGCGAGCGCGCGGATCCCGCTGCGGCCCAGCGGCGGGACGAGGTACGCGGCGAGCGCCGACCACGCGCCGCTGCCGTCGCGCAGGTACGCGGCCTCGTCGGCGCTCTCGGCGAGATGGGTCGCGACGGGAAGCCCGAGGCCGGCGGCGGCCTCGAAGAGCTCCGGTGTCACGGTGTAGGGCGCGTGGGGCGAGATCCCGAGGAGCACGCGGCTCGAGAGCGAGTCGGCGATCCGCTCCCGTGCCGGCTCGAACTGGCGCTCGATCGCGTCGGGCCCGCCGAACACCTCGAGGTACACGATCGCCCGCAGCCCGAGCTCGGCACACGCCGGGGCGGTCGCGCCCACGAAGCTGCAGTCGCCCACGGTCGTCACGCCGGAGCGGAGGCACTCCGCCGCACCGAGCCGTGCGATCGCGAGCATCTCCTCGGCGTCGAGCCGCGACTTGCGCTCGATGTGCATCGCGATCCACGGCGCGAACGAGAGGCCGTCACCGAAGCCCGCGTACGTCGCGTACTCGATGTGCGAGTGGGCGTTGACGAGCCCCGGGAGGATCACCGCGCCGGGGAACCGCTCGTCGGCGCCGAGCTCCGCCGCCGGGCCGACGGCCTGGATCCGCCCGTCGTCGCCGACGACGACGGCCCCCTGCGGGATCGGGTCGCCGTCGACCGGGACGACCCAGTCGGCGGCGAGCGTCCTCACGAGAGCTCGTAGGAGCGGAGCAGCGAGCGCTCCCAGCGCCGCTCCATGAGCACGGAGAGCCAGATCGAGAGCTCGAAGAGGATGAGCAGCGGTGCGACCTCGAGCGCGAGCGAGACCGGGTCGATCGTGGGCAGCAGCACGGCGAACACAAGCATCCCGACCATCCCGTAGCGTCGGTTCCGGCGCAGCTGCGACGACGTGAGGACGCCGAGGCGCACGAGCCCGAGGATGAAGATCGGCATCAGGAACGCGATGCCGGTGGCGAGGAGCGTCACCGACACGAACGACAGGTAGTAGCTGGCGCGGATCTGCTCCTCGTAGAGCTCGTTGTCGTAGTTGACGAGGAACTTCAGCGCCTTGGGCAGGATCACGAAGTAGCAGAAGGCGACGCCCCCGAGGAAGAGGCCGGTGGCGAGGAAGACGAAGGTGCCGATCACGCGCTGCACGGACTCCCCGACGGCGGGGGCGAGGAACGCCCACACCTGCCACAGCAGGATCGGCAGCACGATCCCCAGGGAGGCGTAGAAGCTGACCTTGAGCGAGGTCATGAACGGCTCGGTCACGCCGAGCGTGACGAGGGGCGTGCCGGCGGGCAGGAGATCCTTCAGCCAGCCGATCAGCCGGTCGTGGAAGACGTACGCCACGGCGAACGCGGGGATGATCGCGAGGATGCAGATGAAGAGCCGGTGCCGCAGCTCCCCGAGGTGCTCGACGAGCGTTGCTTCCTCCTCCGGCGCCAGGCGCCGGGGGACGATCCTCCGGGCCACGAGTGGCCCCCGCTAGGCGACGGTGTCGCGCTCGCGCGTCGCGGAAGCCGATTCGGCTGGCTCGGCCTCGACGGGCTCGGGCGGCGGTAGCTCGGCTGCGTCGTCGTCGTCGTCCTTGCCGGTCCCGGTCACGGAGTCCTTGAACTCACGCATGCCGCGCCCCAGCTGACGGCCCATCTCCGGCAGCCGCTTCGGTCCGAAGACGAGCAGGAGGACGAGGAGCAGGATGAGCATTTCCCAGATGCCGATGCCGAAAGGCATGTGCGCAGGGTAGCAGCCGGACGGCGTCGTACAAGTCGCGGCGGTGTCGCAGCGCGCGAACGATCGCTGTCCCGGTGGCGAACCGCGACGGTCCCGCTAGCATCAAGGAAGCCAACTTCACCTTTCCTGAAGCAGACTTCTGTATTCACGCTCGCGACCGAAGGAAACCTGTGGCACTGCTCGAGATCAGAAACCTCCACGTCGCCCTCGAGGACGGCACGGAGATCGTGAAAGGGGTCGACCTCGACGTCGACCTGAATCAGACGCACGCGATCATGGGCCCGAACGGCTCGGGCAAGTCGACCCTCGCCTACGCCCTGATGGGGCACCCTGCCTACGAGATCACCGAGGGCGAGATCCGCCTCGACGGCGAGGACGTCGTCGAGCTCGAGGCGAACGAGCGGGCGCAGCGCGGCCTGTTCCTCGCCTTCCAGTACCCGCACGCGGTGCCCGGCGTCACCGTCACCAGCTTCCTGCGCAGCGCGATCAACGCGCTCCGGAAGGCGCGCGCGGGCGGCGAGGAGGACCCGATCCCGATCCCCGAGTTCCGCACGGAGCTGCTCGGGGCGATGGAGCGCCTGCGCGTGCCGCGGGAGCTCGCACAGCGCTACCTGAACGACGGGTTCTCGGGGGGTGAGAAGAAGCGGGTCGAGATCCTCCAGATGGCGCTCCTGAAGCCGCGGATCGCCATTCTCGACGAGACCGACTCGGGGCTCGACATCGATGCCCTGCGCATCGTCGCCGGCGGCGTGAACGACCTCGTCGGCCCGGAGATGGGCGCGCTCGTGATCACGCACTACCAGCGCATCCTCAACTACGTCACGCCCGACTTCGTCCACGTCTTCGTGGACGGGCGCATCGTCGCCGAGGGCGGCCCGGAGCTGGCCGAGCGCCTCGAGGCCGAGGGCTACGACCCGTTCCTGCCCGCCGGAGCGGCCCGGGAGGCATCATGAGCCAGTCCGAGACCGACGTCATCCGCGAGATCCGGGCCGAGTACGACTACGGCTGGCACGTCGACGACAAGCCGATCTACAAGGCCCCGAAGGGCCTCTCGCACGAGCTGATCGACGTCATCTCCGAGCACAAGTCGGAGCCGGAGTGGATGCAGACGTTCCGTCACGCGAGCCTCGACCACTTCCTCGCGCGCCCGATGCCGGGCTGGGGAGCGAACCTCTCGGGGATCGACTTCGACAACATCCACTACTACGTCAAGCCGACCGAGAAGCAGGCGGCGTCGTGGGAGGACCTGCCGTCCGAGATCAAGGAGACGTGGGACCGGCTCGGCATCCCCGAGGCGGAGAAGAAGTACCTGGCCGGCGTCGGCGCCCAGTACGAGTCCGAGGTCGTGTACCACAAGCTCCAGGAGGACCTCGAGCGCAAGGGCGTGATCTTCCTCGACATGGACTCCGGCCTGCGTGAGCACGAGGAGCTCGTCAAGCAGTACTTCGGCACCGTCATCCCCCAGAACGACAACAAGTTCGCGGCCCTGAACTCGGCCGTGTGGTCGGGCGGGTCGTTCATCTACGTGCCGCCGGGGGTCAGCATCGAGATGCCGCTGCAGGCGTACTTCCGCATCAACGCCGAGAACATGGGGCAGTTCGAGCGGACGCTGATCATCGTCGACGAGGACGCGTACGTCCACTACGTCGAAGGCTGCACCGCCCCGATCTACTCGAGCGACTCGCTGCACTCGGCGGTCGTCGAGATCATCGTGAAGAAGGGCGGCCGCTGCCGGTACACGACGATCCAGAACTGGTCGAACAACGTCTACAACCTCGTCACCAAGCGGGCGGTCGCGCACGAGGGCGCGACGATGGAGTGGGTGGACGGGAACCTCGGCTCGAAGGTGACGATGAAGTACCCGGCGATCTGGCTGATGGGCGAGGGCGCCCACGGCGAGGTGCTCTCGATCGCCTTCGCCGGCAAGGGGCAGCACCAGGACGCCGGCGGCAAGGTCGTCCACGTCGCCAAGAACACGTCGAGCGTGATCACGTCGAAGTCGATCTCCAAGAACGGCGGTCGCGGCGGCTATCGCGGCCTCCTCGAGGTGGCGAAGGGCGCGACGGGAGCGAAGTCGAAGGTGGTCTGCGACGCGCTGATCCTCGACGAGGAGTCCCGCTCCGACACGTATCCCTACATCGACGTGAAGGAGAACGACGTCGACCTCGGGCACGAGGCGACGGTCTCGAAGATCGGCGAGGAGCAGCTCTTCTACCTGATGACCCGCGGCCTCTCGGAGGCGGAGGCGTCGGCGATGATCGTCTCGGGGTTCGTCGAGCCGATCACGAAGGAGCTGCCGCTCGAGTACGCGGTGGAGATGAACCGGCTGATCCAGCTCCAGATGGAGGGCTCCGTCGGGTGATCCAGGTCGAGCGCACGGACTTCGTCTCCGTGCCGGTCACCGATCTCGAGCGGTCGACGCGGTTCTACGGGGAGACGCTCGGCCTGACCCGCGTCGAGGGCGACGGGAGCTGGCCGGAGTTCAGGCTCGGGGCGAACGTCAGCCTCTACCTGATGGACCCCCGGAACATCGGCAGGGAGTTCGAGGGCCCACACACGGCGTCGATCGCCCTGCGCGTCCCGGACGTCGCGGAGGCACGGGCGCGCCTCGAGGCCGCCGGCGTCGCGTTCGAGGGCGACACCTTCGACACCGGCGTGTGCCTGATGGCGCTGTTCCGTGACCCCGACGGCAACGCGCTCATGCTCCACCGGAGGTACGTGCCGTGACGAGGGAGGCGCTCCTCGAGCGCTACCGCCAGCTCCCGCTGCCCACGCGGCGCGACGAGCACTGGCGCTTCACCGACCTGTCCGGGTTCGACCCCGACGCCTGGGAGGGGACGGCGCCCGCCGCGCGAGGGCCGTCCGGCGCCGCCTCGATGCTCGAGCTCGACGTCGCCGGCGTCGCGACCCTCGACGAGGCCGGCATCTCGCTGGAGCGTGCCCCTGACGGGATCCGTTTCGAGCCGCTGACCGACGACCACCCGCTCCTCGGCTCGCTCGTCGGCGCCGACGACAAGTTCAGCGCCCACAACGCGGCGGTCTGGCAGCACGGGCTCCTCCTGCACGTTCCCGCCGGGGTCGAGGTCGAGCGTCCGTTGTACCTCCGCGTCGGGAACGGCGCCGAGGGCGGGGCGCTGCACTGGCGCGTCCTCGTCGTCGCCGAGCCCGGCAGTCGCTTCACGCTCGTCGAGGAGCTCGCGTCGGCGACGGGTGACGTCTCCGGGTACGCGAACGCCGCCGTCGAGATCGTCGTCCGCGAAGGCGCGAAGGTCGAGTACGTGAACGTCCAGAACCTCTCGCAGAAGACGTGGCTGTTCGCCTCGTGCCATGCCCGCGTCGAGCGCGACGCCGAGCTCGACTGGGTCGCGGGCGGCTTCGGCTCCGCCAACGGCAAGGTGCGGATCCAGAACGACCTCGCCGGCCCGGGCGCGACGTCGCGCGTGACGGGGGCGTACTTCGCCGACGGCACGCAGCACCTCGACTACGACACGTACCAGCTCCACCTCGCCCCGTCCACGACGAGCGACTTCGCCTTCAAGGGTGCGCTCCGTGACCACGCGACTGCGGTGTGGCGGGGGATGATCCGCGTCGAGCAGGGGGCACAGAAGACGAACGCGTACCAGGAGAACCGCAACCTGCTCCTGTCACGCGACGCGAACGCGAACTCGATCCCCGGCCTCGAGATCCTCGCCAACGACGTGCGCTGCACGCACGGGGCGACGCTCGGCCAGGTCGACCGCGAGCAGCTCTTCTACCTGATGGCGCGCGGCCTGTCGCGGCCGCAGGCCGAGCGCCTGATCGTACGCGGGTTCTTCCAGGACGTGCTCGACCGCGTCGAGCTCGAGCCGGTGCGAACGGCGCTCGGCGACGCGCTCGAGGCCCGGATCCCGCACGCCTGAGAGTTCACCCATTCCTTACCGGGCCCTCTCGCCCGCCACATCAGTCGGTGTCACGCTGAGGGCATGCGACTGATCGCCATCGGCGGACTCCTCCTCGCCATCGCCGTGCTGCTCCTCTAGGCGGTCACATCCGCCGTGGAGCCACGCACACGGCGGATGGCGGGCGGATCGCGGTGGAGGGATCGAGGAAGGCGGATCGGTGAATCCGCGGATGTCGCGTGCAGGGCCGCGTGCAATGGTGCAGGTGGCGAGACGAGCAGGGCTCACCTGCTCCCGGTCGCAAGGGAGCGACCGGACGAAGGAAGTGATCACTGTGACGGTGCGCACGCTCCTCACTGGGGCTGTAGTGCTGTCCGTAGCCATGCTCGTGCCCGCCGGGCTCGCCGCCGAGCGACCCGACGACCGTGCCGGCCCCCTCGGGGTCGGTGGTGTCGCACAGTCCCAGGTCGTGCAGTTCGAGGCCTACGGGACCGCCGACACCATCGAGGCGCGGATCGCGGCGGGATTCGACGCCCTCGGTAGTGAGATCGTGGCCGTGAGGCCCGATGATCGCGCCGGCCCCCTCGGGGTCGGTGGTGTCGCGCAGACCGTTGCGGTTCGGTTCGAGCCGTACGGGACCGCCGACACCGTCGAGGCACGGATCGCAGCGGGATTCGACGCGTTCGGCACCGAGATCGTGGCCGTGAGGCCCGATGATCGCGCCGACCGCTTCACCCCCGGGATGGGAGAGCCCGCCCCGGTTCGGCCTGACGACCGAGCCGAGCGGTTCACTCCTGGCTCGGCGGCAGAGCCCATTGCCGCAACGCCCACGGCGACGACGGGCACCACATGGGACGACCCGCTCGTCGTCGGAGCGCTCGTCGCAGTCGTCGCCGGTGTGGCGGCGGCGGTGGCGTTCGCGTTCATCCATCGTCGCGGCGGCGGAACGGGCACGACCGGTACACCGGGCAGGCCTGCAGCAACGCACTGAGCCCGTGGCCCCGGATGTCCCGCCGGGCATCCGGGGCTTCCGGCTGCTGCTGCAGCGGACAGCGGTGACGTAGGCTGTTGGCGATGGAGGAGATCGGCCTCTTTCCGCTCGGCATCGTGCTCCTGCCCTCCGAGCTCGTGCCGCTCCACATCTTCGAGCCGCGCTACCGGGAGCTGATCGGCGAGTGCCTCGAGCACGACACGGAGTTCGGGCTGGTGCTCGCGGACGACGACGGCCTGCACGAGATCGGCACGCGCGCGGCGGTGGTCGAGGTCGTCGACCGCCTGCCCGACGGGCGACTGAACGTCGTCGTCGAGGGCCACGACCGCTTCCGTCTCGTCGAGCTCACGGAGGGCCGGAGCTTCCAGACGGGCACCGTCGAGGAGCTCGTCGACGGCCACGACCCGGCCGCGCCCGACGAGGTGGAGCGGGCGCTGTCCCTCTACGCGCGGCTCCTCGAGCTGACGGGCGTGGAGGCGGAGCCGCCCCCCGCCGACGCCGAGGGGCTGTCGTTCGTGCTCGCGGGGCGGTTCGAGCTGGCCGCGGGCCTGAAGCAGGAGTTGCTCCAGGCGACGTCGGAGCGGATGCGGCTCGCACGCGTGTGCGAGATCCTCGAAGCGGCAGCGGCCGCCGTCGAGCGCCAGCGCGAGATCGCCGCGCGCGCGGGACGGAACGGGCGCGTTCAGTACCCGCCTTCCTGAGCGATGGCGCCCGAGGTCTTCTCCGGCCTGACGGACGAGGAGGCCCGGCGCCGGCTCGACGAGCGCGGCCCTCTCCCCGAGTCGCAGACGAGTCGCTCGACCGCGAGCATCGTTCGCGCGAACGTCGTCACCCCGTTCAACGTCATCCTCCTCTCGCTCGGTGTGCTGACGCTCGCGTTCTCGGACTGGCGGGACGCGCTCTTCCTGGGCATCGTCGTCACGAACTCGGGTATCGGCATCTGGCAGGAGCTCCGGGCGAAGCGAAAGCTCGATGCGCTCGCTGCCCTCGTGGCGCCCAGGGCGACGGTCGTCCGCGACGGCATCGAGCGGGAGGTGGCGGTGGGCGAGGTCGTCGTGGGCGACCTGGTGCGCGTGGAGCCCGGCGATCAGGTCGTCGCGGACGGTGTCGTGGTCGTCGGCGCCGGCCTGCTCCTCGACGAGTCGATCCTCACCGGCGAGTCGGCGCCGGTCCTGCGCGGCGACGGCGACGACGTCCGGTCGGGGTCGTTCGTGGTCGAGGGCGTCGGCGCATACGAGGCGACCGCGGTCGGGCCCGACAGCTACGCGGAGCGGATCACGGGCACGGCCCGCGAGTTCCGCCACCCGCGCTCCCCCCTCGAGCGGGCGGTCAACCGCCTGCTCTACGTGCTCGTCGGGGCGATGATCCCGCTCGCCGTGATGCTCGTCGTCGCCTTCACGAAGCAGGACGTCGGCACGCGGCAAGCGGTCGACACGGCCGTCGCCGGGATGGTGACGCTCATCCCGGAGGGCCTCGTGCTCCTGCTCTCGATGACGTTCGCGGCGGCGGCGATCCGTCTCGCCAGGCGCGGTGCGCTCGCACAGCAGCTGAACGCCATCGAGTCCCTCGCCTCGGTCGACATGATCTGCCTCGACAAGACGGGAACGCTCACCGAGCCGCAGCTCCGCGTCGTGTCGCTCCTCCCCGCGGCGGGCGTCGCCCGGGAGGAGGCGGCAGACGGCCTCGGGCGGTTCGCAGCCTCGTCGCCCGCCCGCAACGCCACGCTGGACGCGATCGCCGCGGCGCTCCCCGGTGCGGCGGAGTCCGCGACGGAGGAGGTGCCGTTCGCCTCGCGCCGTCGCTGGAGCGCGCTCCGTCTCGGCTCGACGTGGTACGTGCTCGGCGCTCCGGAGCTGTTCCCCCTCGACGGGCTCGGCGAGTTGGCGCACGAGCAGCAGGCCGGGGGTCGTCGCGTGCTCGCCTTCGGGACGACCGACGGCGGCACACGTCCGGACCCGGACGCCGGCCCCCCGCGCCTCCGCCCGCTCGCGGTCGTCGTCCTCGCGGAGCAGCTCCGCTCGGATGCCCCCGAGACCGTCGCGTTCCTCGCGCGGGAGGGTGTCTCGCTGACGGTGCTGTCGGGAGACGACCCGGTCACCGTCGGGGCGATCGCGGCGGACGTCGGCGTGCCGTCGGGCGCGACCCCGCTCGACGGCCGCGAGCTCCCGCTCGGCTCCGAGGAGCTGGCGCGGGCGGTCACCGAGGCCGGTGTCGTCGGGCGCGTCGCCCCGGAGGAGAAGCGCCGTGTCGTCGAGGCCCTCCGCGAGAGCGGCCGCTACGTCGCGATGGTCGGCGACGGGGTCAACGACGTGCCCGCGCTGAAGGCCGCCCGCCTCGCGATCGCCCAGGGGTCGGGCACGGAGATGGCGCGCGCGGTGTCCGACGTGATCCTCGTCACCGGCGACTTCGCGTCCGTGCCCGGCATGGTCGCCGAGGGACGGCAGATCCTCCGCAACATCCAGCGCGTGACGAAGCTCTTCGTGACGAAGTCGGTGTTCGCCGCGTTCCTCATCCTCACGATCGGGCTCACCCCGACGGAGTACCCGCTCCTGCCGCGCCACCTGACCGTGATCGGTGCCGTCACGGTCGGCATCCCCGCCTTCTTCCTCGCCCTCGCGCCGAGCGAGGGGCCGTGGCGGACGACCGGGTTCCTGCGCGAGGTCGGCCGCTTCGCGGTTCCCGCCGGGATCGCAGCCGGGCTCGGGACGATCGTGTCGTACCTCGTGACGCTGAACGTCTTCGACAGCGGCCTGCTGCAGGCACGCACTGCCGCCACGTCCACGGTGATCGTGATCGGGCTCTACCTCGTCCTCGCGCTCGAGGCGACGGGACCGCGTCGCGCACGGTGGGTCGGCGTGCTCTGCGCGGCGCTGCTCGGTGCCTACGTCGCCGTGCTCGCGAGTCCGGGACTGCGGTCGTTCTACGCGCTCGCCGTGCCCGAGTTCGCCACGCTGATCATGATCGTGGTCGGCGCCAGCCTCGCGATCGGCTTCCTCCGGCTGACGGACGACCGCTTCGTCCCGCTCCGAGGTGCCGGCGTCGGCTAGCAACCGGGGTACGATGGGACGGTGGCCGTGACGACCATGCCGTCGCTGGACGCGCATCGACTGCGCGCCGACTTCCCCATCTTCGAGCAGCGCTTCCACGGGAAGCCGCTCGCGTTCCTCGACTCGGCCGCGAGCGCACAGAAGCCCCGTGCCGTGCTCGAGGCGATGACGACGTTCTACGAGACCTCGTACGCGAACGTCCACCGCAGCGTCTACCAGCTCGCCGAGATGGCCACCGAGGCGCTGGAGAACTCGCGCGAGACGGTGCGCGGGTTCCTCAACGCGTCGTCGCCGCGCGAGGTCGTGTTCGTCCGCAACGCGACCGAGGGGATCAACCTCGTGGCGTACGCCTGGGGGCTGTCGAACCTCGGCCCCGGTGACGTCGTGATCGCGACCGAGCTCGAGCACCACTCGAACTTCGTGCCCTGGCAGTACATCGCGCGTCGCACCGGCGCGTCGTTCCGGATCCTGCCGCTCGACGACGGAGGCGAGCTGCGCCTCGACGCCCTCGACGGGCTCGCGGGCGACGGTCGGGTGAAGGTCGTGGCCGTCGGCGTCGTGTCGAACGCGCTGGGGACGGTCAACCCGGTCGAGCAGCTGGCCGCGTGGGCGCACGATCGCGGAGCGATCGTCGTCGCCGACGCAGCCCAGGCGGCGCCGCACCGGCGCGTGGACGTGCAGGCGCTCGGCTGTGACTTCCTCGCCGTCTCCGCACACAAGATGTGCGGCCCGAGCGGCGTGGGGGCGCTGTGGGGCCGCGCGGAGCTGCTGGAGCGGATGGAGCCGTTCCTGCTCGGTGGGCACATGATCCGCTCGGTCGGTGACGAGGCCTCGTCCTGGGCCGAGCTCCCGCACAAGTTCGAGGCCGGGACGGCGCCGATGGCGGAGGCGGTGGGGTTCGCCGCCGCCGTCGACTACGTGCAGGGCGTCGGCCTGGACGCGATCGAGCGGCACGAGCACGAGCTCGCCGCGTACGCGCTCGGCCGCCTGGCCGAGCTGCCCTGGGTCACGACCTACGGCCCGCCCGCCGATCGACGCGCGGGCATCGTCTCGTTCGACGTCGACGGCGTGCACCCGCACGACGTCGCACAGGTGCTCGACTTCGAAGGGGTCGCGATCAGAGCAGGGCACCACTGCTGCCAGCCGCTCATGCGTCGCCTCGGGGTGACCGCGACGAGTCGTGCGAGCTTCTACCTGTACACGGTGCCCGAGGAGATCGACCGGCTCGTCACCGGGCTGCACAAGGCGCGGAAGGTGTTCGCCTGAGCCAGCCCGTGTCACGCCGTCGTGCGTTCCGAGCCGGCACCCGCCGCGCGAGCGCCCGCGCCGGCGTTCGGCCCGGGAGTGCGGCCGCATGAGCGAGTTCGAGCAGCTGTACCGCGAGGTGATCCTCGACCACTACAAGGCGCCGAGGAACTTCGGGCTCCTCGACCCGAACGACGCGAGCGCGGACGGGCAGAACCCCCTGTGCGGCGACGAGGTCACCGTCACGGTGCGGTTCGGCGAGGGTGACGTGATCGAGGAGGTGGGGTTCGAGGGGCGCGGCTGCGCGATCAGCCAGGCGGCGACCTCGATGCTGACCGACCTCGTCAAGGGTCGCCCGGCGGCCGAGGTGGCCGTGATGCCGAAGGAGGAGCTGCTCGACGAGATCGGGATCCCGCTCACCCCCGTGCGCCTGAAGTGTGCGCTGCTCGGGCTGGGCGTGCTCAAGGTCGCCCTGCACCGTGCGAAGGGGACGCCGCTCCCCGAGGAGTGGGGGACGTCCGCGTCGGAGATCTCGCTCTCGTAGATGAGCGGGCGACGGCTCCGGACCGCGGCGCCCGGAGCCGGGTACCCACGCGTGCGCGTCGACCACGGGTCGGCTGCCTAGTGGCCGAGATCGAGGTGTGCCCGCTCGCGGAGCTCCCCCCCGGGGCGTCCAGGGTGGTCGACGCCGGACCGGAGGGCGTCGGCGTCTACAACTGCGACGGCACCGTCTACGCGATCGAGGATCGCTGCACCCACGACGACGGGAAGCTCTGCGAGGGCGACTGGGAGCCGGAGACCTGCGAGGTGATCTGCCCCCGGCACGGGGCCCGCTTCGACGTCCGGACGGGAGCGGCGCTGACGCTGCCCGCCTACATCCCGGTCGAGACGTATCCGGCGCGCGTCCGTGACGACGGCATGGTCGTCGTCGAGCTGCCGGACTGACGACGCGGCCGGTCGCCCGTCCACGTGCCCGGCCGTCGGCGGGGCGTCCGGCGGCGATCGTCTAGGGTGCCGTCGTGCTCGACGATCGTGTGCTGGCCGTGATCGGACGGCTCGAGGCCGAGGACGAGGCGGAGCGCTCCGCGGGGCTGCCTCCGGAGCGTCGCGCGCTCGCCGTCGGCCCGGACGCGGGCCGCCTGCTGTTCGCGCTCGTCGCGCCGAATCCGCAGTGCGAGGTGCTCGAGATCGGCGCCTCGCGCGGCTACTCGACACTGTGGCTCGCGTCGGCGGCGCGGATCCTCGGGGGTCGTGTCGTTTCGCTCGAGTCCGATCCGGCGAAGTGCGACGCGTGGCGACGGAACGTCGAGGAGGCGGGTCTCCTCGAGCACGCGGAGCTCGTTGCGGGCGACGCGCGGGAGACGCTGCCGGCGCTCGACGACGCGTTCGACATCGTGTTCCTCGACGCCTGGAAGCCCGACTACGAGACGCTGTTCACCCTCGCCCGCGAGAAGGTCGACGCGGGCGGCGTGATCGTCGCCGACAACGTCGTCTCGCACGCCGACGACCTCGCGCGATGGGTCGAGGCGCGGCATGCCGACCCGACGCTCGTCTCCGTGACGGTGCCGATCGGGAGCGGGCTCGAGGTGACGACCGTGCTCGGGCCGCCGGCTCCGTGACCTTTCCCCCGACCGCTCGGGCCGCTAGAGTCCGGACACCGCGGAAAGGAGGTGGTCCGGACGTGACAGATTCCTGCAGTACCGGCAGCGGAGGTACCAGCGGGTAGAGGCGTGCCCCCGGGACCACCGGGAATCGCCTAGCCAGCGTGGGGGGCTCGCGTTCCGCGCCGCTCGACCCGAGGGGTCGGGCCGGAAGCGCCTCTACCAATCCACCGCTGGTCACCGTGACGAGGGCCGCCCGACGGGCGGCCCTCGTCGTCGGTGGGCCTCGTCACGCAGCCGTGAGGGACGGCGCCGCCGCGCCACGAGGACGCGGAGCGCCGGTCGTCCGTCCCGCGGCCGCGCGCGTCCGTGAGCCGCTCAGGCGTCGGCGGTGAAGTTCTTCCAGTACCGGCTCGGCGTGGGGCCGCGCTGCCCCTGGTACTTCGAGCCCAGCCCGCCCGCGCCGTAGGGTCGCTCGGCCGGCTCGGAGAGCTGCACGAACGAGAGCTGACCGATCTTCATCCCCGCGTAGATCGTGATCGGCAGGTTCGCGACGTTCGACAGCTCCAGCGTGACGTGCCCGTCCCAGCCCGGGTCGATGAAGCCGGCCGTGGAGTGGATGAGGAGCCCGAGCCGCCCGAGCGAGCTCTTGCCCTCCAACCTGGCGACGAGGTCGTCCGGGAGCGAGACGCGCTCGAGCGTCGAGCCGAGGACGAACTCGCCCGGATGGAGGATGAACGCCTCGTCGTCGGCCACCTCCACCAGCTCCGTGAGTTCGTCCTGCTCCGCCTTGACGTCGATGTACGGGTAGCGGCTGTTCCGGAAGACGCGGAACAGCCGGTCGACGCGAACGTCGAGGCTCGACGGCTGGAGCAGGGACTCGTCGTAGGGATCGATCCCGATGCGGCCGTCCGCAACCAGGCGGCGGATCGCTCCATCCGAGAGCACCACACCGCAATCCTAGAGGCCTGACCGTCACGCCCCGCAGCACAGGCGCCCGCACCGGTCCGGCGGGGCTCACGGGGGGCCTGTGACGTGGCGATCTCCCTGCATACGGTAAGGTCCCGGGCCCGGTGTCCATGCTGTACCCGTCGATGGATCCGAACGAGCGCTTCCGCGCCCGGCGGTCGCAGGAACGCCGACGCAAGCGCTTCCGCCGGGCTGCGGCGTTCGCCGTCGCGCTCGCGGTGGTGATCGCACTGGCCGCCGGGATGACGCTCGCCGGCAAGAGCGGCGGCGAGCGGGGGGCGGCGACCCCGGAGGCGGCCGCGTCCGACCCGACGCCCGCCCCTGCGCCGGCGACGGCCGCACGCCCACGGCCGCTGCCCGTCGAGGTGCGAGGGGTGCACGTGACGGGGGCGCTCGCATCGCTGCCGGGGAAGCTGGAGGAATACGCCGGCTACACGCGGTACGGGCTGAACACGATCGAGCTCGACGTCAAGGACGAGGGCGGGATCGTGAACTTCCGGCCGTCGTCCGTTCCGCTCGCCCAGCGCATCGGTGCCTCCCGACAGCACTTCAAGCCGCGCGAGGTCGCGCGTCTCGCGCGCAGGCACGGCGTGTACCTGATCGGTCGCGTCGTCGTGTTCCAGGACCCCGTGCTCGCCCGCGCCCGGCCCGATCTCGCGATCCGCACGCCCGAGGGCGGCGTGTGGCAGACGAGTGGAGGGCTCGCCTGGGTGAACCCGTACGACCGACGGGTCTGGGAGTACGCGGTGGCGATCGCGGAGGCGGCGGGCCGGGCCGGGTTCGACGAGATCATGTTCGACTACGTCCGCTTCCCGTCCGACGGGGATCTCTCGCGGGCCGTGTACCCGGGCCGGACGACCCAGAAGCGCAAGCAGCTGATCACCGACTTCGTGGCCTACGCGTCGCGGCGGCTCGAGCCGCTCGGCGTGCGCGTGTCGACCGCGCTGTTCGGGCTCTCGGCCTCCCGCGACATGGGTCTCGGCCAGGCGCCGAAGCTGATCGCGGAGCACGTCGACACGATCTCGCCGATGGCGTACCCGGCGCTGTACAACGACGGCGAGCTCGGCATCGAGAGCCCGAGCACGGAGCCGGGGGAGACCGTCTTCCGCACCCTCGGAGACTTCCGCCGCGCCGTCGGGAGCTCGGGTCCGCAGCTCGTGCCCTGGATCCAGGACTGGAACTACTCGCCCCGCGAGGTGCGCCAGCAGATCGAGGCGGTGCGGTTGATGGGCGCGAAGGGGTACCTGCTCTGGAACGCAGCGGGCCGCTACACGACGTCGGCCCTCGCCGCGCCGCCTACGGGCTGAGCCTGAAGCGCCGCCACCGGTCGCCGTCGCGCTCGTAGCGCACGCGGTCGTGGAGCCTGCTCGGACGGCCCTGCCAGAACTCGATCGCGGTCGGCACGACCCGGTAGCCGCCCCAGAACGGGGGCAGCGGCACGTCCGCCCCGGCGAAGCGGTTCTCGACCTCGGTGTAGCGGCGCTCGAGATCGACCCGGTCGTCGAGGGCGTGCGACTGCGGCGACGCCCAGGCCGCGAGCTGGCTGCCGCGGGGGCGTGTCGCGAAGTAGGCCGCCGACTCCTCCACGGGCAGCGCCTCCACCGCTCCCTCGACCCGGACCTGCCGCTCGAGCGGCGGCCAGTGGAAGACGAGCGCCGCCCGCGGGTTCACGGCGATGTCGGCGGCCTTCGCGCTCTCGCGGTTGGTGTAGAAGACGAAGCCGCGGTCGTCGAAGCCCCGCATCAGCACCATGCGCGCAGTGGGGCGGCCCGAGGCGTCGGCCGTGGCGAGCGTCATCGACTCCGGGTACTCGAGGTCGGTCGCCGCCGCCTCCTGGAGCCACGCCGCGAACTGCCTGTTCGGGTCCTCGTCGAGGTCGTGCTCGTGCATGTCAGAACTCCAGCGCCCGGCGCCGCTCGTGTCGCTCGACGGCGAGGGCGACGAGCCGGTCGAGGAGCTCGTCGTACGCGATCCCCGACGCGTCGAAGAGGCGGCTGTAGAAGCTCGTCGGTGTGAACCCGGGGATCGTGTTCAGCTCGTTGATCACCACCTCGCCGTCGGCGTCGCGCACGAAGAAGTCGATCCGCGCCATCCCCTCGCACTCGGTGGCGGCGAACGCGCGCAGCGCCAGCTCGCGTGCCCGCTCGATCGTGGCCGCCGGAAGCCCCGGTGGAGGGATCAGCAGGTCCGACCCGCCCGCGTCGTACTTCGACGCGTAGTCGTACCAGTCGGCGTGGTGCGAGACGACCTGGCCCGCCACCGAGGCGACTGCGGCGGGAAGGTTTCCGAGAACGCCGACCTCGATCTCGATTCCGGCCACGAACTCCTCGACCAGCACCTTGTCGTCGTGCCGGCGGGCGAGCGTCACCGCTCGCTCGAGCTCCGGCTGCGCGCGCACCTTCGAGATGCCGATCGAGGAGCCCAGGCGCGCGGGCTTCACGAACACGGGGTAGCCGAACGGGTTCGCGATCGGGTCACCGGGCCGGAGCAGGACGTGGCCTGTCACCGGGATCCCCTGGGCGCGCATCACCTGCTTGAAGACGTCCTTGTCCATGCAGAGCGCGGAGGCGAGCACCCCGGGCCCGACGTACGCGACGTCGGCGAGCTCGAGGAGCCCCTGCACGGTTCCGTCCTCGCCGAACGGCCCGTGCAGGATCGGCACGACGACGTCGACGCCGGCGAGCGTCGCGGGTGCCGATCCGGCCGGGACGGGGAGGGTCTCGACCGTGCTCGCCCGCTCGAGGCCGGGGCTCTCGCCGGCCGGGAGTGCCCAGCGTCCGTCGCGATCGATCTCGACGGTCGTCACCTCGTACCGAGCCGGATCGAGCGCGGCCACGACGGACGCGGCGGACGCCAGCGAGATCTCGTGCTCGCTCGAGCGGCCGCCGGCGAGCACCGCGACCTTGAGCCGGCGACTCACGGGACAGGCGTGGTGTCGGTCGGCGTCGTCTCGGCGGGGAGCGTGGGCGTCGTGTCGACCGGCGGCGGGACGTAGGTGCCGACCGTGATCGTGACGAGGGATCCCGGCTTGGCCTGCGCGCCTCCGATCGGCGACTGGGAGAGGACGACGTCGTCGAACGCCGGGTCCTCGAAGACCTCGCTCACGACGGTCACCTTGAAGCCCGCTGCGACGAGCGCGCTCCGCGCGGTCTGCTGGTCGAGGCCGGTGACGTCGGGCACCTCGACCGTCTTCGGGCCCTTCGAGACCGAGAGCACGACGATCGCGCCCTTCGCGGCCGTCGAGTTCCCCGCGGGGCTCTGGTCGACGACGACCCCCAGCGGCTGCTCGGAGTCGACGTCGATGCGCCGCACGGCGAAGCCGGCCGTCTGGAGCTGCGACGACGCCTGCTCGTACGTGAGCCCCACGACCGACGGCACGGCGATCGGCCTCGGGCCCTTCGAGACGTTGATGCGCACCTCCGACCCCTCGACGAGCACGGTGCCCGCAGCCGGCGACTGGGCGGTCACGGTGCCCGCGTCCTCGCTCGAGTTGATCTGGACGGAGTTCGCGTCCAGCCCGGCGCGTGTGAGCTCCGCGACGGCGTCGGCCTCGGTCTTGCCGACGACGTCGGGGACGCGGACCTCCGGCTTTCCGGTCGAGACCAGCACGGTGACGATGCTTCCCTTGGCGAGTCGGGACCCGGGCCCGGGATCCTGCTCGTAGACGATGCCCGCCTCGACCTCGCTGTTCGGGAGCTTGCTCACCTTCGGCTCGAAGCCGTCGTTGAGGATCGCCTCGACTGCGAGCGACTCCTTGATCCCCTGGTAGTCGCCGACCGCGATCGGCGTGTTCGAGTCGATCTGGTCCTGGACGCGCTCGTAGAGGAAGTAGCCGCCGACGCCGAGGGCGAGTGCCAGGCCCACCGCCAGGAGCCAGGGCCACCAGGCACGGCCGCGGGCGACGGGCGCCTCGTAGGCGCGGTAGCGCTCCGCGCCGCCGTACGCGGTCGTGATCGGCGCGCGTGAGGGAATCCGCTCGGTGACGCCCGTCGTCGAGGTGCCGGTGCCGGCGAGCACCATCGTCGCCGCCTCCTCGGTCTCTCGGCCGACCTCCTCGCCGCGCGCGACGAGCTCGAGGTCGCGATCCATCTCCTGCGCCGAGCGGTAGCGATCCACGGGCTCCTTCGCCAGCGACCGCAGGACGACGAAGTCGAGATCGCGGGGGATCTCGTGACGGAGCGTCGACGGCGGCTCCGGCGCCTGCGAGAGGTGCTTCATCGCGATCTCGACCGGCGTCTCGCCCCCGAACGGCACGGTGCCGGTCAGGAGCTCGTAGAGGACGATCCCGGTCGAGTAGAGATCGGAGCTCTCGTCGACCGGGGCACCGCGTGCCTGCTCGGGTGACAGGTACTGCGCGGTGCCGATGATCGAGCCCGCCTCGGTGATCTGGCTCGCTCCGGCCCGCGCGATCCCGAAGTCCGCCACCTTGACGCGCCCCTCGCCGTCGACGATGACGTTGTGCGGCTTGATGTCCCGGTGGACGATCCCGTTGCGGTGCGCGAAGCGGATCGCGGCGAGCACCTGGCGCGTGTAGGAGATCGCGACGGGGATCGGGCACGGGCCGCGCGTCACGATCAGCTCCTTCAGCGTCCGGCCCTCGACGTACTCCATGACGATGTAGTACGAGCCGTTGGCGGTGCCGCGGTCGTAGATGGAGACGATGTTCGGGTGCGAGAGGCCCGCGGCGTGGGTCGCCTCGCGCCGGAAGCGCTCGACGAACTGCTCGTCGGTCGCGTACCGCTCGTGGAGGATCTTGACCGCGACCCGACGGCCGAGCTCCCGGTCCTCGGCCAGCCAGACGTCGGCCATGCCCCCGGTGCCGAGCTTCCGCTCGAGCACGTAGCGGCCCGCGAAGAGCGTTCCCTCGGTGCGGTCGGTGGTCGTCATCTCAATAACGTTAGGTATTCGCCCCCGACGCGAAGAGTGCCTGCATCACCGCACGTGCGATCGGAGCAGCGGTCGCGCCGCCCGTCGAGGCCTGGTTCTCGAGCACGACGGCGATCGCGACGTTCGCCCGCTTGCCCTCCGGCCCGCCGAACGCGATGAACCACGTCGTGTTCCGGCCTTCGACGCCGGTCTCGGCGGTGCCGGTCTTCCCCCCCACGCGGTAGCCGGCGATCTGGGCCGCGGTCCCGGTGCCCGCCGCGACCGCACGCACCATCATCTCCTGGATGTCGCGCGCCGTCGTCGGCTTCACCGCGCGCTCGACGACCTCGGGCTTCGTGCGGGAGGTGGTCTTGCCGGACGGAGAGACGATCTTCTCGACGACGTAGTTGCGCCGCTGGAGCCCGCCGTTGCCGATCGCCGCTGCCACCATCGCCATCTGCAGCGGGGTCACGAGCAGGCGCTCCTGGCCGAACGCCATCCGCCCCGCGTCGACGGCGTCGTTTCGCTCCGGCAACCAGAGGTCTCCGTCGCGGTACAGCCCGCTCGGCATTCGCTCGCCGGCGGGCGTCTCGAGCGACGGGCGCTCGTAGAAGCCGAACCGCTCCGCCGTGCGCAGGATCTTCCGCGCCCCGAGCCGCTGGCCGATCGTGCAGAACACGGAGTTGACCGAGTACTGCAGGGCCGTCGCGAGGTCGATGTTGCCGAAGGGGCGCGACGTGTCGAAGTTGTTGACACGCTTCCCGTACGCGATGCAGTAGCCGGGATCGTAGAACGTCGACCCGGGCTCGTAGTCGCCGGAGTCGAGCGCGGAGGCGGCGGTCACGACCTTGAACGTCGAGCCGGGCGGGTAGAGGCCGGCGCTGCCGCGGTTGATCAGGGGGGCCGCCGGCGCGCAGTCCGCGGTGATCGCCTCGATCTCCCCGAAGCGCTCCTCGACGAGGTTCGGGTCGTACGTGGGGGAGGACGCCATCACGAGCAGCCGGCCGGTGCGCGGATCGAGGGCGACGACCGCCCCGCACTGACGCCCGAGCTGCTCGTAGGCGACCCGCTGTGCGTCGAGGTCGATCGTCGTCACGACCGTGTCGCCGACGATCGGCTTCCCGCCGAGCTCGTCGAGCGACTGCTGCACGAGCGACCCCAGGTCGCGGTCGGCACCCGTCAACACGCCGTTCATCGACTGCTCGAGGCCGGCCCGTGCGCGCCCGGCCGTCGAGTAGCCGACGACGTGGGCGGTCAGCCCGCCCTGCGGGTAGCGGCGGAAGTAGAGCGTCCGCCCGGCGACGTCGCGTTCACGGTTCCGGGCGAGCACCCTGCCCTCGTCGAGGATCGGGCCGCGCTTGATCTCGAACTGCGCCACCCGCTGGATCTCGTTGTCCTGCCGGTCGGCGAGCGAGGGCCGCGCCCACGTCTGCCAGTACGTGGTGGCCGCGACGAGGACGACCAGCAGGCCCATCGCGACGCCGGCCACGCGCGTGATCCGGCGGTTCATCGGCGCTGGGCCGCCACGGCCCGGTTGGAGACGAGCATGAGCAGGGCGAGCACGACGAAGTTGGACAGGATCGACGACCCGCCGTAGGAGACGAACGGAAGCGTGATCCCGGTCAGCGGGACGACACGGAGGACGCCACCGACGATGATGAAGGTCTGGAGGGCGAGGCCGAACGTGAGACCGGCCGCGAGGAGCTTCGAGAAGCCGTCCTGGGCGACGAGCGAGATCCTCATGCCGCGCGCGACGAGGACGAGGTAGACGAGGAGCACACCGGCCGCGCCGACGAGCCCGAGCTCCTGCGCGATCGCGGAGTAGACGAAGTCGGTGCTGAGGTACGGGATCAGCGGCGTGCCGTCGAGCGTCTCGAACGTGCCGCGGCCGAGCCCCGTGCCCCCGTAGCCGCCGTTCGCGATCGAGTAGAGGCTCTTCACGAGCTGGTAGGAGTCGCAGTTCTGCCGGTACTCGAACTGCCCGTTGAGCCCGCAGTAGACCTTCTCGTCCGTCCAGGGGTGCAGCCAGACGGTGACGCGCTGCTGCACGCGCGTGAGCGCGCTGTGGATGCCGGCGGCGCCGGCCACGAACAGTGCGAGTCCGGCACCGACGTAGAGCGCACGGCCGGTCGCCGCGTACAGCATCGCGAGGAAGATCCCGAAGTTGAGGAGGGCGGACCCGAGGTCGCTCGTCTGGACGAGGACGAGCATCGCCGCACCCCAGATCGCGAGCAGCGGGCCGAGGTCCTTGAGGCGCCCCTGGGCGAGCGACTCGCGCTTGTCCCGCAGGTACGCGGCGAGGAAGATGATCAGGAACACCTTGGCGAGCTCGCCGGGCTGGAACTGGATCGGCCCGACCTCGACCCAGAGCCGGACGCCGTTGATCCGCTCGCCGAGCCCCGGGACGGAGGGCAGGAGCAGCAGCACGATCGCGGAGACCCCGAACAGGTACTTGTACCGCTCGAGGACCCGGTAGTCGCTGCGCAGCCAGAGCAGCGTGACGACGAGCACCCCGATGCCGATCGCCACCCACACGACCTGCTTGCGTGCGTCGACCGGGTCGAGGCCGTAGATGACCGTGAGCCCGAGCGCGGTCAGGAGCCCGGCGAGCGGCAGCAGCATCGGGTCGGCGAACGGCACCGTGCGCCGCGCGACGAGGTGCGCGACGAGGTAGAGGCCGGCGAGGATCCCGGCCCACACGGCCCAGTCGGCGGAGACGGCGTCGGTGGAGGCGATCCACGTCGCGGCGAACGCGGTCGACGCGACGACGCCGACGAACACCAGTGCGGCGAGCTCGCGATTCCGTGTGCTCATCGCGTGAAGCCGAGCAGGATCAGGAGCGCTGCTGCGATCGCGACGACGGCGATGAGGAGGAGCGCCGGCCACCGGCTCCCGGCTGCGGCGCCCCAGCGTCGCACGCTCGTGGGCCGCGGCTCCGGCGCCGCCGCGTGCACCGGTGCCGGTACCGGCACAACCGGCGCGCCGCGGCCGTCCCCGGACACGGGCTCGCCCGCGACGATCTCGAACAGCACGACGGTGATGTTGTCCTCCCCGCCCGCGGCGTTCGCGGCGTCGATCAAGGCGTCTGCCAGGGCATCGGGGTCATCGCCGTACGCGGACGCGAGCCCGAGGATCTCCTCGTCGCGCATCATCGACGTGAGCCCGTCCGAGCAGAGCAGGTAGGTGTCTCCGGGCTGCAGCGGCACCGTGAACGTGTCGACGTCGACGTCCTCCTCGGTCCCGAGCGCGCGGGTGATCGCGGACCGGTACGGATGCTCGAGCGCCTCCTCCTCCGTGAGCCTGCCGGCCCGGACGAGCTCGGCGACCACGGAGTGGTCGGTCGTGAGCTGCTCGAGCGCCCCGCCACGGATCCGGTACGCGCGCGAGTCGCCGACGTGTCCGAGCGCGGCAGTGCCCGCGTCCTCGTCCACGAGGGCGGCGGTCACCGTCGTCCCCATCCCGGCGGCGGCGGGATCCTCGAGGGAACGGCGGAAGATCCGACGGTTCGCCTCCCGCACGAGCGCCGCGACGGCGTCCTCGCCGGCGGCCCCGTGCGGGCGCTCCGCGAGCGCGGCGACGGCGAGCTGCGACGCGAGCTCGCCCGCCTGCGCCCCGCCCATGCCGTCGGCGACGGCGTACAGCGGCGGGTCGCAGAGGAAGACGTCCTCGTTGTGGACGCGCCGGCGCCCGGTGTCCGTGCGTCCCACGACGCGGCCGGTCCTCACGTGACGACCTCGAGGTCGGTGCGCCCGATCCGGACGACATCGCCCGCCTGCAGCAGCCTGCGGCTCGTCAGCCGTGCGCCGTTGACGAACGTCCCGTTCGTCGAGCCGACGTCCTCGACCCAGAGGCCGTCGCCGTTGGCCTCGACGAGCGCGTGGCGTGACGAGACGAACTCGTCGCCGTCGAGCCGCACGGCGTTCTCGGCGCCCCGGCCGATCCGCGTCTGCCCGGCGACGTCGATCGTCGAGCCCTGGCGGAGGACGGGGCTCGACTGCACGCGGAGCCGCCCCGGAGTGGGCGCGAGCTGCGCGCGAAGGCGCGCCGCCTCCGCGGCCGGGACGACGATGCTCTCCTGCGGGCTCGTGCGCAGGTCCCGGGTGGCGCTCCGCACGACGAGCCAGATGAAGAGGTAGAGGAGGACGAGGAACCCGATCTTCAGCGCGAGGAGCGTCTCGTCCGTCGACAGGGCTACCGTCACGTCGACACGCGGTCGAAGATCACGTCGGTGCTGCCGAGCGTGATCCGGTCGCCCTCCGCGAGCTCTGCCCGCGTGATGCGCTGTCCGTTCAGCTCGGTGCCGTTCGTCGAGCCGAGGTCGACGACGACCCACGTCGTCGCACCCTCCTGCACGACCTCGCAGTGGCGGCGCGAGACGTTCGCATCGGCGACCGGGAGGTCGCAGTCACGGGAGCGACCGAGCACGACACGCTGCGACTCGACCGGATGGACGGCCCCGTCGACCGTCAGCGTCACGCGTTCGCGTGCGACGGGCGCGGGCGCCTCCGCCGGGCCCTCGTCCGCCGGGCGGTAGACGACGGTCGCGGCGGGAACGGCGGCCGCGGCGACGGGGAGCTCCGCGGGTGGCGTCGGTGGGGAAGCGACGGGGGCGGGGGCCGGAGCCTCCGGCGCCTCCGGAAGCGACGGGGCGCCGGGGCCGGAGTCGACGACCCGGGTGGCGATCCCGAACTCCCCGACCGCCAGGTCGTCGTCGGTCGTGACCTCGACGCGGGGAGGGGTGAGCATCGAGTAGCCCTCCCGCCGGGCGTGCTCGGAGAGGTACTCCTGGAGCTCTCCGATCAGCGAGGCCTCGTAGGACGCGAACTGCTCGCGATCGGCGGGGGAGAGGTACACGGTGTACTCGTTCGGGACGTACACGCGGGAGACCGAGACCGAGCGGTGCTCGTCCATCTCCTTGGCGAGCTTCCGTGCGAGCTCGACGGGCTGGACGTGGGTGCGGAAGGCGCGTCCGAACACCCCCTCGAAGAGGCCTTCGATCTTGCTCTCGATCGTGCGCAGGACGCTCATGGGCGGGGGGAGCCTCCGACGGGGCGAGTCTAGCTGCCGCGCTTGACCGTCCGGGCGAGCGCGGGTCGGGCTGCGAGGAGGAGACAGAGCACCCAGGTGCCCACGACGACGCCGAGCCACGGGATCGCGGGCGCCCAGAGGAGGACGAGGGCGATCTGCAGTGCGCCCAGGGCGGCGATCCCCCAGAGGCCGCGAGCGATCGCACGCGGGAGGAGCGCGGCGACGAGCGCGAAGGCGAGCGCCGTCGTGAGGAGTGCCGTGTTCTCGCCGAGCACTCCCGTCAGCGCGTGGACGACGTCGGCAGGCCGCTCGGAGCCCGCGACGCCGAGATCGCCGATGGTGTTGCCCGTCAGGGGCAACGGCACGCCGCGGAGGCCGGCCACGAGCGCGGCCGCCAGCACGGCGAGGGCTGCATGGAGCGCGCGGAGCGCTGTTCCGCGCACCGGCTGGACGGCGAGCGGGACGAGCGCGAGGAGGCCGACGGAGGCGAGCAGGGGCCCGACGACGAACGCGACACCCGCGCGCGGCTGTCGCCACGAGACGGCGAACAACGCGGCGGCGACGGCGATCCAGCAGACGGCTGCCGCCTGCGCCTCGTTCCCGAGCGCGAGCGCCGGGAGCAGGAGAGCGGCCGCGAGGCCGAGCCGTGGGCGGCGCACGGCGATCGCGCCGACGACGACCGCGAGCAGGAATCCGACACGGGGCGGCCAGAACGGCAGGATCAGCGTCCCGCCACCGGCCGCGAGCGCCACGAGGCCGCCGGAGACGAGGGCGGCCGCCGACGGCGTCGCCGGGACGGCACGGGTCGCCGGGCGTCGCGCGGTGATCGTGCGGGACGTCGCCGCGCGCCGCTGCTTCCTCGGCCGTGCGGCGACGTACGCCTCCCGGAGCTCCTGCGCGAGCCTCGTGGCCGATGGCCGCTTCGACGGGTCGACGTGGAGGGCGGACGCGACGGCGGCGACGAGCCGACGCGGGAGGTCCGGGCGCTCCGCCGAGAGCGGGGGCGCTCCGGCCTCGATCGCCGCCGCGACCTGGGGCAGCGGGACGCCCCAGAAGGGATGCCGTCCGACGAGCGCCTCCCAGAGCATGACTCCGACGGCCCAGATGTCGCTGCTGTTCGACGCGTCCTGTCCCCGGAGGCGCTCCGGCGGGATGTAGGCGAGCGTCCCGGGGACGTCGCCGACGGCCGTCAGCGTGTCGGCGTCGTCGAACTGGGCGAGCCCGAAGTCGAGCAGCTTCACCGAGACCGGCGTCCCCTCCTCGACCAGGATGTTCGACGGCTTCACGTCGCGGTGCACGATCCCCGTCCGGTGCGCGTGTGCCAGCCCGTCCAGCACCTGCGCTGCGATCTCCACGGCCGAGCGGTCGGTGACGAGGCCCTGGCGCAGGAGGTCCCGGAGCGTCGTCCCCCGGACGTACTCGTAGGCGATGTAGACGTGACCGTCGTCCCCGCCGAACCCGTAGGCCCGGACGCACCGCTCGTGCCGCAGGCGGGAGGCGGCTTCCATCTCGCGCATCGCACGCGCCGCGCGCTTCCCCTCGCGGGGGACGATCTTGAGCGCCACCTCGAGCCCCGTGCGCTCGTCGCGGGCGAGCCAGACGGACGCGGAGCCGCCCCGGCCGATCGGCCGCAGGGGTCGATACCGGTCGAGGACGAGCTCGCGGTCGGTGAGGACGGAGGCCGCGGTCGACACGTCCACGAACCTTCGCCGTGACGACCGCTGGTCCTTTCGCGACGGGGCGATCCCGTACACTGGCCGAATCGGAACGCACCGACCCAACGTGACGATGCACATGCCGATCGCACCCACGCCCCTGGCCGCCGGGACCACGAGGAGCGTTGCGTGAGCGCCCACGACGACGACGTCCTCGACTTCGATTTCGTCGAGGACGCGACGCGCGAGGTGCAGCCGTCGTCCGGCGGTCGAGGTGGCGGCGGAGGCGGCGGGCCACGCCGGCCCCACCTGCGGCGCGACAACCAGAACGTCACGCCGCTCCTGCGCCTCGTCGCCCTCATCGCGTTCGCGATCCTCGTCGTCGTCCTCCTCGTCGTGTGGGTCGACGGGTGTCAGAACGACCAGCAGCGCGATGGCTACAACGCGTTCTACGAAGACATCGGCGCCGTCGGCGCGAACTCGGTGAAGATCGGCAAGGACCTCGCCGCGCTGCTGACCACCCCCGGGCTCAAGCAGGCCGACCTCGAGCAGAAGCTCGGCGGGCTCGTCCAGCAGCAGCAGCTCGGCGTGAAGCAGGCGCAGGAGGTCGACTCCCCGGGCCCGCTCACCCCGGCGCACGAGCACGCGGTCGAGGCGCTCCAGCTGCGGGTCAACGGCATGCAGGGGCTGCTCGACACGTTCAAGGAGACGGCGTCCTCGAACGACGCGACAGCGGCGGGCCAGCAACTCGCCGCCCGTGCGAAGCGGCTCGAGGCGAGCGACGTCGTCTGGGCCGATCTCTTCCAGGCACAGGCAGACAACACGGCCGCCGCGGAGGGCGTCGACGGTGCGAACGCGGCTCCCGGGTCGGTCTTCGTGGCGAACACCGACCTCTACACGGCGCAGTCGATGACCGCGATCTGGCAGCGCGTGCACGGCGCCTCGACGGGCGGGACACCGACCGGGTTGCACGGCTCGGGGCTCGCCTACACGAAGGTGCTCCCGTCGGGACAGCAGCTCTCGCCGTCGACCGAGACCACGATTCAGGTCTCCACGCAGCTCGGGTTCGAGGTCGGCGTCACGAACACCGGCGAGAACCAGGAGGTCCAGGTCGAGGTCACGCTCACGATCCCGCGGCAGACGACGCCGATCGTGAAGAAGGCGACGATCGAGCTGATCGACCCCGGCGAGACGAAGTCGGTCGTGTTCAAGAACTTCGGCGAGCTCGAGTTCGGCGAGAACACGACCGTGCAGGTGGGCGTCAAGCCCGTGCCCGGGGAGTCGAACACGTCGAACAACTCCGCCGAGTACCCGGTCATCTTCTCGCTCGGGTAGTCGGCCGTGGACCTTGCGCTCGTCGTGGCGATCTGTGCGGCCGCGGTGGCCACACTGTCTCTCGCCGCCGCCGCCGTCCTCGCCCGCCGCGTGCGCCTCCTCGGCCGGGGCCAGAAGGCGATCCTCGGCGGCTCGGCCGCGGACGTCGTCGACTTCGCCGTCTCGTTGCAGGGTCGCATCGACGACCTCCACCGGGCGGTCGACGAGGTCGCGGCGGGGCTGACGCGGGTCGACCGGCGGGTCGACGCGTCGATCACGAACACGTCGGTCGTCCGCTACGACGCGTACGAGGACACCGGTGGCCAGCAGTCGGCCTCGTTCGCGTTCCTCGACTCGCATCGCACGGGGACGGTGATCACGGCGATCCAGGGCCGCGACTACGCCCGCATCTACGTCAAGGAGCTCGATCGCGGCAAGGCGGCGGTGGCGCTCTCGCCGGAGGAGCAGGAGGCCGTCCAGCGCGCGATGGCCCGCTGAGCCGCGGGACGCCCGTCGGCAGCCCGTGCACGGCGGTGCGACCGACCCTCGCGCGTCCCTCGCCGGGAGGAAGCGCGCTGGTACGCTCAGCCCGCGTGGCGGAAGTCCTCGTCCTCAATGCGAGCTACGAGCCCCTGAACACCTGCTCGGTGCGGCGGGCACACGTGCTCGTCGACAAGCGCAAGGCGGAGATCGTCGAGCACGCGAGCGAGCCGCTGCGCTCGGCCGCGGCCTCGTTCCTCCGGCCGCTCGTGATCCGCCTGTTGCAGTACGTGCGCGTGCCGCGCACGGTGAAGCGTCGGATCTCGCGGCGGGTGCTCTTCGCCCGGGACGGCTGGCGCTGCGTCTACTGCGGGACCGCGAGCCAGCGGCTCACGCTCGACCACGTGATCCCGCGCTCGCGGGGAGGCGACTCGACCTGGGAGAACGTCGTGACCGCCTGTGCGCCGTGCAACCTGCGGAAGGGCGACCGGACACCGGAGGAGGCCAGCCTCCACCTCGCGCGGGCGCCGCGGGCGCCGGCCCCCGTGCTGTTCATCCGTCTCGCGCTGCACCGCATGCCGGAGATCTGGGCCCCCTACCTCCCCGGCCTCGACGGCGAGCTCGCAGTCGAGGCGGCCTGAGCCGCACCCGCCCCCGCCCTGCCTCCTACGCTCGGGGCGCGGGCCACCGACCGGCGCGCGAGACCCGACCGGGAAGCGTGCGCCCGAGCACGCCGGCGATCCAGCCGACGGTCGCCACCAGCGCGTCGAGATCGACGCCGGTCTCGACGCCCTCTCGATCGAGCAGGTACACGAGGTCCTCCGTGGCGAGGTTCCCCTCCGCACCGGGCGCGAAGGGACACCCCCCGATCCCGCCCGCCGAGGCGTCGAGCACCGTCGCGCCGGCCTCGAGCGCTGCCCACGCGCATGCCAGCGCCGTCCCGCGCGTGTCGTGGAGGTGGACGCCCATCGGCTCCCGCAGCGTCCGCCGACAGCGGTCGACGAGCCGCGCCACGCGGGTCGGGGTCGCGACGCCGATCGTGTCCGCGAGCATCACCTCGTCCGCTCCCGCCGCCGCGATCCGCCCGACGAGGTCGTAGACGACGCCCTCGTCGACCTCGCCGTCGAAGGGGCAGCCGAACGCACAGCTCAGCGTGATCGTCGCCCGGCGGCCGTCGCGCTTCGCTGCCGCGACGATCCTCGTCACCGCCTCGAGGCCGGCCTCGACCGTGCTGCCCGTATTGCGCTGCTGGAAGGACTCCGTCGCGGCGAGGGAGGCGTGGGCCTCCTGCAGCACGGTCGCCCGCAGGCGCTCGTAGCCGCGCTCGTTCAGCACCAGCCCGGCGAAGGTCGTGGCGGGCGCGACGGGGAGTGCCGCGACGACCTCCTCCGCCCCCGCCATCTGCGGCACGAGGTCGTCGCGGACGAAGCTCGCGACCTCCACGCGCGGGAGCCCGGCAGCGGCGAGGCGCTCCGCCAGCTCGGCGCGCCGGGCGGGGGCGAGCACCTCGGGCTCGTTCTGGAGCCCGTCTCGCGGGGCCACGTCGCACAGCGTCACCCGCAGCTCGGCCATCGCCCCTGACTCTACGCGGCGACGGTCGTCGCGCCCTCGTCCTCGAGGTCGGCGCGGTACGAGCCGAAGACGCGCAGGTAGGCGGTCTGGGCCTGCATGTCGTGCAGCGCCGCACGGACTTCGTCGTCGAGCGGGTGTCCGCCGAGGACGGCGTCGAACCGGTACCGCCACGGTGTCTGCGGAATCGGTCGCGACACGAGCTGCACCATGTCGATCCCGCGTCGGGCGAGGGGCTCGATCGCCCGGTGGAGCGCCGCCGGCCGGTGGTCGGTGACGAACGAGAACGCCGTCCGCCACGCCCCGTGTCGTCGATCGAGCCGCGTGTAGGGGGCGAGGGCGGCGAACCGGGTGTACGCCTCCGGGTGGTCGCCGACGTTATCCGCGATCACGACGAGCTGGTTCATCCGGGCCGCGCGGGCGCTCGCGATCGCGACGATCCCGGGATCGTCGAGCTGCCTGATCGCGGCGGCGGCGTCCCCGGTGGTCGCCGACGAGATCGCCGTCGCCCACGGCATCGAGGCGAGGAGCTTCCGGCACTGGTCGAGCGCCACCGGGTGCGAGTGGATCTCCCGGACCTCCGCGAGCGGCACCTCCTCCGTCCCGACGAGGCAGTGGTTGATGGAGAGGATCGCCTCGGCGACGATCGACAGCGGGGAGTCGAACAGCAGGTCGTGCGTCTCGTTGACGGGCCCCGAGAGCGAGCTCTCGATCGGCAGCACGCCGTAGGTGCACCGGCCGCCCGCGACGGCCCCGACGACGTCTTCGAACGACGGCGCCGCGACGAGGCGTGCCGCCGGAAACAGCCGGTCGCACGCCGCGGCGCTGTGCGCTCCCTCTCGGCCCGGGTACGCGACGGTCAGTTCGTTCGTGGTCATGCGCTTCGCCTTTCCTGGTCGGTGGTGCCGCCGCGGTGGTCAGCTAGCCGGCGATGGGCGGAAGAGGCGCCGGCTAGCCGGTAAAGGCGAAGCGGAAGGGCGCGGGGCCGGAAAGGGTTGGCGGCAGCGCGCTCCTCATGGTCGCTACAGGGTAGGGGCCGCGCCGAGCGCGCGCAACACGGCGTCCCCCGCCTCGCGGGTCGTGGCGGTGCCCCCGCGATCGGGGGTCGGGGCCTCGACGAGCGCGAGGTCGACCGCCTGCTCGAGCGCGGCCGCGTCGTCGTCCCGGCCCAGTGCGTGCCGGAGCAGGAGGGCCGTCGACCGGAGCATCGCCGCCGGGTTCGCGATCCCCTGCCCGGCGATCTGCGGTGCGGAGCCGTGCACGGGCTCGAAGATGCCCGGGCCCTCGTCTCCCAGGCTCGCCGACGCGGCGAGCCCGAGCCCTCCGGTCACCGCTGCGGCGACGTCGGAGAGGATGTCGCCGAACGTGTTCTCCGTGAGCACGACGTCGATCGACTGCGGGGCCTCCACGATCGTCATCGCGAACGAGTCGACGAGCGCGTGATCGAGCGGGACATCGGGGTACTCGGCCGCGCCGAGCTCCGTCACGACGTCGCGCCAGAGCCGCGACGTGTGGAGCACGTTCACCTTGTCGACGGACGTGACCCGTCCTCTGCGCCCGCGGGCGATCTCGAACCCGCGGCGGGCGATCCGTTCCACCTCGGGGCGCGTGTACTCGCACGTGTCGTACCACGTGCCGTCGTCGCGCGTGCCCCGCGCGCCGAAGTAGAGCCCGCCGGTGAGCTCGCGGACGATGATCATGTCGATGCCGTCGCCGTGCGCCGGGCGCAGGTTCGCGTAGACGCCGAGCTCGCGGCGCAGGCCGAGGAGCCCCTGCTCGGGGCGCACGGGCGCGCCCTCCAGCTCGGGCAGCCCGACGGCCGCGAGCAGCACGGCGTCCGCGGTGCGGCACGCCGCGAGCGTCTCGTCGGGAAGAGGCGTCCCCTGCGCGAGGATCGCCGCGCCGCCGAACACGTGCTCCGTGTGGTCGATCCCGAGCGCGTCCAGCACCCGCACGGCCTCGGCCGCGACCTCCGGCCCGATCCCGTCGCCGGGCAGGACGGCGACCCGTGTCACCGCGCGTCGTCCCCGCGCGAGGGCTCGGTGATCATCCGATCCCGTGCGAGCGCTCGTAGGCGGCGATCTCGTCCTCGTGCTGGAGGGTGAGGCCGATGTCGTCGAGACCGTTGAGCAGTCGGTGCCGGACGGCCTCGTCGATCGCGAACGGCACCTCGCGCCCGTCGGGCGCCACGATCACGCCGCGCTCGAGGTCGACGGTGACCTCCGAGCCCGTATCGAGGTTGACCGACTCCATCATCTGCTTCACCTCCTGCTCGGGAAGCTCGACCACGAGCATCCCGATCTTCGAGGCGTTCGTGCGGAAGATGTCACCGAACGAGGGTGCGATCACGACGTCGAACCCGAAGTCCTGCAGGGCCCAGGCCGCATGCTCGCGGGACGACCCGCAGCCGAAGTTGCGCCCGGTCAGCAGCACCTTCGCGTCGGCGAACTCCGGCCGGTCGAGGGGGAAGCCGGGGAGCGGGTCGCCGTCCTCGTCGTGCCGCTGGTCGTAGAAGAGGTACGCGCCGAAGCCGGTGCGGTCGATGCGCTTGAGGAACTGCTTGGGGACGATCTGGTCGGTGTCGACGTCTGGCCGGTCGAGCACGGCGACGCGTCCCGTCTCGCGGACGAACGGCTTCATCCGACGGCCTCTGCGATCTCGAGGGCGCGGATGTCGACGAAGTGACCGTGGAGGGCGGCGGCTGCCGCCATCTGCGGGCTGACGAGGTGCGTCCGCCCGCCGCGGCCCTGACGACCCTCGAAGTTGCGGTTCGACGTCGACGCGCACCGCTCGCCCGGCGCGAGGATGTCGGGGTTCATCCCGAGGCACATCGAGCACCCGGCGCGGCGCCAGTCGAAGCCGGCGTCCCGGAAGACCGCGTCGAGGCCCTCCTCCTCGGCCTGCGCCCGCACCTTCGCCGACCCCGGGACGACGAGCGCCTGGACGCCGTCGGCGACGCGGTGGCCGCGGACGACGGCAGCCGCCGCGCGGAGGTCCTCGATCCGCGAGTTCGTGCACGAGCCGAGGAACACGCGGTCGATGCGGATGTCCTCGATCGCGGTGCCTGGCCGGAGGCCCATGTACTCGAGCGCCCGCTCGGTGGCGACCCGGTCGTCCCCCTCGAAGTCCGCGGGGTCCGGGACGCGGCCGGTCACCGGTACCACCATCCCGGGGTTCGTCCCCCAGGTCACCTGCGGGGCGAGCGCGTCGACGTCGACGACGTGGTGGACGTCGACTTCCGCCTCCGGGTCCGTGGCGAGCGCGCGCCAACGGTCGAGCGCCTCCTCCCACGAGCGGCCGGTGGGGCTCTGTGGGCGACCCTCCAGGTACGCGAAGGTCGTGTCGTCGGGGGACACCATCCCGGCACGGGCTCCCCACTCGATCGACATGTTGCAGATCGTCATCCGGCCCTCCATCGAGAGCCCGCGGATCAGGTCGCCCCTGTACTCGACGGCGTGCCCGACGCCGCCGTCGACGCCGAGCTCGCCGATCGTGCCGAGGATCACGTCCTTGGCCGTGAGCCCGGGGTGCAGGTCGCCCGTGTACTCGATGATCATCGTCCGCGGCCGGCGCTGCGGGAGCGTCTGCGTCGCCATCACGTGCTCGATCTCGGACGTCCCGATGCCGAAGGCGAGCGCGCCGAACGCCCCGTGCGTCGACGTGTGGCTGTCGCCGCACACGATCGTCATGCCGGGCTGCGTGAGGCCGAGCTCGGGCCCGATCACGTGCACGATCCCCTCGCTGCCGGACCCCGTGGCGTGGAGCTCGATGCCGAACTCGGCGCAGTTCCGACGCAGCGCGTCGAGCTGCTCCCGCGCCATCGGGTCCGTCACCGGCCCGTCGGTCGTCGGCACCGCGTGGTCCATCGTGCCGACCGTGAGCTCCGGGCGACGCATCCCGCGCCCGCCGAGGCGGAGCCCGTCGAACGCCTGCGGCGACGTCACCTCGTGGATGAGATGGAGGTCGACGTAGAGCAGGGCGACGCCGTCCTCGTCCACGCGGACGACGTGCTCGTCCCAGACCTTCTCGAACAGCGTCCGGCTCATGCGCCCAAGGCTATCGCGCGCCGGGTCGTCGCGACGCCCCGCCCACCGACGGTCCACGGCCTCCCACGATCACGCGACGACGAGCCCGTCGACGAAGGCGTCGGCGTCGGCGGCGATGTGGACCGGCGTGAAGGTGTGCGCGACCGCCTGCGGCGTCTTCAGCCCGTCACCGGTGACGAGGAGCACGACCCGCGCGTCGCGCTCGACCTCGCCTGCCTCGACGGCTGCGTGGAGCGCGCCGAGCGTGACCCCCGTCGCCGTCTCGCCGAAGACGCCGGTCGTCTGGGCGAGCCAGGCCATGTTCTCGCCGATCTCCGTCTCCGGCACGGCGTGGATCGCGCCGCCGGTGTGCCGCGCCGTGGCGACCGCGAAGTCGCCGTCCGCAGGGCTGCCGATCGCGAGGGAGCGCGCGACGGTGTCGGGCCGCACCGGTGCCACCGCCTGCTCGTCGCGGAACGCCGTCGCCACCGGGGCGCAGCCCTCCGCCTGCCCGCCGACCAGCCGCGGGGGCGTCCCGTCGACGAGCCCGAGCGCGAGCAGCTCGCCGAAGCCCTGGCCCACCTTGTGGTAGAGGGCGCCGGACGCGATCGGGATCGCGACGACGTCGGGCAGCGTCCATCCGAGCTGCTCCGCGAGCTCGTACGCGATCGTCTTCGAGCCCTCCGCGTAGTACGAGCGGAGGTTGACGTTCACGAAGCCCCAGTCGAGCTCGAACGACAGCTCGACCGAGAGCCGCGAGCAGTGGTCGTACGTGCCGTCGACGGCGTAGATCGTCGGCCCGTAGACCGCGGCGGCGGCGAGCTTCTCCGGTTCGAGGTCGGCAGGGCAGAACACGGCGGCGCTCATGCCCTCCGCCGCCGCTCGCGCCGCGACGGCGCCTGCGAGGTTCCCCGTCGAGGAGCACGACAGCGTCTCCAGCCCGGCCTCCTGCGCCTTCCGCGCGGCGACGGCGACCACGCGGTCCTTGAAGGAGTGCGTCGGGTTCGCGGTGTCGAGCTTGAGCCAGAGCTCGGCGACGCCGAGCTCGGCGGCGAGCCGCGGCGCCGGCACGAGCGGCGTCAGCCCGGGGGCGAGCCGCGCCTCCGCCGGTGCCTCGACGGGCAGCAGGTCGGCGTAGCGCCAGATCGAGGAGGGGCCGGAGGCGATCCGGTCGCGCGTCACGGTCTGCCGCAGCGTCTCCCAGTCGTACGTGGGATCGAGGGGGCCGAAGCACTGCGCGCAGGTGCCGACGACGTCGAGCGGGTGCTCGGTGCCGCAGACGCGACAGGAGAGGGATACGGCTGACACGGGTGGAACCTCCTTCGTCTCGCTCGACACATCCGTCCGGGATTGGCACCGGGCCCTCTCTCGAGGGGGGTTGCCGAGGCTTCACAGGGCCGGTCCCTCAGCCTCTCTCGATGTGGAGCGGGACGAGTCCCGCGCCGCCACGCAGCGTACCTGATCGCTCGTCTGGCGCAAAGCCGCCGTGCACGCCGGACGGCCCCCGCCCGGACGGCCCTAGGCGCTCTCGTACGCCGAGACCGTCACCGCGCCCTCGGACGCCGAGGCGACGAGCGTCGCGTAGGTGGCGAGGGCGCCGCGCCGGTAGCGGGGCTCGGGCTCGACCCAGTCGGCGAGGCGCGCGGCGATCTCGTCGTCCGCGAGCTCGACGTCGAGGCGGTGCCGCTCGACGTCGACCACGATCGTGTCGCCCTCGCGCACCGCGGCCAGCGGGCCGCCCTTGGACGCCTCGGGGGCGATGTGCCCGACCATGAACCCGTGCGTGGCGCCGGAGAAGCGGCCGTCGGTGATCAACGCGACCGACTCCGACAGCCCCTCACCGACGATCGCCGCGGTGACGTGGAGCATCTCGCGCATCCCGGGGCCACCGTGCGGCCCCTCGTAGCGGATCACGACGACGTCGCCGGGCTGGATCGCGCCGGCCTTCACCGCCGCGAACGTCTCCTCCTCCGAGTCGAAGACGCGTGCCGGCCCGCGGTGCACCGTGCGCTCGTGCCCGGCGAGCTTCACGGCGCAGCCGGCGGGAGCGAGGTTGCCGTAGAGGATGGCGACGCCGCCGCGGGGCTTGAGCGGGGACTCGATCGGGACGACGACCGTCTGGCCCTCGGTCTCGACGGCCCCGTCGGCGATCTCGCCGACCGTCCGCCCGTCGACCGTCCGCGCCTCCTCGTGCAAGAGGCCGGCCTTCTTCAGCTCGCGGGCGACGAGGGCGACGCCCCCGGCGCGGTACATGTCGTTCGCGTGCCACCGTCCCCATGGCTTCATGTCGGCGACGATCGGCGTCC
>NZ_DBNHWK010000029.1:0-8740 GCF_057140465.1 Gaiella sp. | reverse complement strand
TCGAGCGCCAGCCCGTACGCCGCCCACAGCGGCGCGTAGTCGAGCCGGACGAGCCCGTGGACAGAGAGACGGGCTCCCGTGTAGTCCCACGGCGCGGAGCCGACGAGACGGCGCAGCACCCGGCCGCTCGCGTACTCGACGCCCAGCGTCCCGGCCGCGTAGGCGGCGGCCCGGGTCACGACGTGACGCCCCCGGACGCGGTCGTGCGCGGGCTCGAAGAGCGGTTGCGCGAGCCCGTAGACGACGACGTTGAGAGGACTGCTCGGGCGGCGGCGCCCTGTGTGCGCGGCGACGAACAGCGAGTCGGTGAGCCACCCGACGAGGCCGTACACGAGGAAGCGTGCGCTGCGCCTCTGGAGGCCCCGCTTCATACGAGGAGGCGCCGAACGCCGACACGGGCGAGGAAGGCGAACGCCGCGGCGAGCCCGAGGAGCCATGCTCCTTCGCGGAGCACGTCGCCCAGGGGCTCCGGCTCGTAGAGCGCTGCGGTCGCGAGGTCGACGGTGTGGCCGAAGGGGACGAGCGCGGAGAGCGTGTCGGCCAGCGCGAACGTGCCCGGCGGGATCACGCCGAGCAGCACGATCGGGAGGCCGACGAGCAGGGCGAGCAGCATCGCACCGCTCGCGTCCCGGGCGAGCGTCCCCATGAGGACTCCGAGCGCCCCGAACGCCGCCGCTCCCGCGAGGAGCCCCACGGCGAGGAGCGGGAGCCGCTCCCACGGCTGCCCGCCGCTGACACCGCCGACGTCGACGACGACCCCGAACACGACCGCGAGCAGGAGCCCCGTAGCCGCTCCCAGGATCGCGACGAACAGCGTCTTCTCGACGACCAGCGCGCCGAGGCCGACGAGGCCGCGCACGAGCCGGGCCAGCGTCCGCTCCTCTCGCTCGCCCGTGATCGCGCCCGCCCCGAGGAGCACGGCGACGAAAGCGAGCGCGAGGGCGAGCGCGTACGCCTGCACCTGTGCGGACAGGAGCCACGTCCGACCCTCCTCCTCGACGGTGACGAGCTCGATCGGGTTCGCAGTCGCCCTCAGGAACTCGCCGACCTGGTCGACCGCGCCCTCGACCTGCGCCACGAAGTCGGCCAGCTCCCTCGAGGCGGCTGCGACGTCGGGGTCGTCGGACCCCGCGAGGCGCTGGAGCTCCCGCTGCGCCGCCTCGAGCCCGATCACCGTCACGTCGGTCTCGCCGAGGCGCCCCGTCCCACCCTGCTTGAGCAGGTCGACGTAGCCGAGGTTCGCCTCGATGAAGGCCTTCTGCAGCTCCAGGTTGATGCCGTACGTGAGCGCCCGCATCTTCTCGACGGCGGTGGAGCCGAGCGCCCCTTCACTCGTGCGCAGGACGATCCTCGGGCTCTCGTTGAGCCGGCGGAGCTGGCGCGTGAACTCGGGCGGGATCGTCAACGAGGCGACGGACTGGCCGTTCGCGAGCTCACGGGCGGCGTCGCCCGCCGACATGCGCACGAGGTCGACCTCGCTGGCGTCCTCGAAGAGCGACCGGAGGTCGAAGCGGCGTGCTCCGAGCTGGATCGAGGTCGGCAGCCCCGCCTCGTCGACGAGCGCGACGCGCGGTCGCTCGCCCGCGTAGCGGACGACGAGGCCGACGAGCACGGCGATCAGCAGCGGGTAGAGGACGAGCGCGGCCAGCACGAGCGGCGACCGCGTCAGCCTGCGCGCGTCCGTGCGGAGGAGGAGCCCGATGCGCGTCACGCGGCGCCGTCTCCCGCCCCGGAGAAGCGCTCCATCGCCCTGACCGCCTCGGCGGGCGTGCCCTCGTGGACGACGCGACCGTCGAGGAGCACGACGACCCGGTCGGCCAGGTGCTCGGCCTCGTCGAGCACGTGCGTGGCGACGACCGCTCCGCCGCCGGAGGAGCGAAGGTCGGTGAGGATCTCCCAGAGCCGCCGTCGCGACGACGGGTCGAGCGAGGCCGTGGGCTCGTCGAGGAGCAGGACCAGCGGGTCGCCGAGCAGAGCGATCGCGATGTTGAGACGCTGCTGGTTGCCGACGGAGAGGTGCGAGGCGCGCTGCCGCGTCGCCGGGAGCCCGAGCTGCGCCGCGAGCTCCCGGGCGGCCGACCGGGCGTCGGCGAGGCCGGCGAGGCGGGCGAACAGCTCCAGGTTCTCGACGGCGGTGAGGTGTCCGTACTGCGCAGGGCGTTGCGGCGCCCACCCGACGCCCGACGGGCCGAGGTCGGTCGCGACCGTGCCGGCGGTCGGCGGCAGGGCGCCGGCGAGGATCGAGAGCAGCGTCGACTTCCCTGCGCCGTTCGGCCCGACGAGTGCGAGGATCTCGCCTGCGTGCACGGCGACGTCCGTCGGGGCGAGCGCCTCGAGCGAGCCGTACGAGCGTGCGACGCCCGCCGCGCGGAGCAGGACCGTGCGCCCGGATGGAGCGGGGACGGCTACCCGGAGACCTCCGGGGGCTCCACGGCCACCGGCTCGTCGAACCGTGAGAGGTCGACGATGCGGAGTGCGCTCTCCGGCTCGCCGTCCGCGACGGCCCCCCGGACCTCGATGCGGCGCAGGAGGAGGTCGTCCGCGCCGATCCAGAGCGCCGCCTCGACGGTGCCGTCGCCGGGCGCGACCGCGACGAGCGGGGCGACGTCGGCGGCGTCGACGCGCCCGGACACCTGCACGAGCGTCGTGCCGTCGACCTCTTCCCGTCCCTCGTCGACGACGTCGGTGATCCCGCCCATCACCGCGAGCACGCCCTGCGACGGGCTCAGCAGCGCCACCGGCGTCGTGCTCACGTCGATCTTCTGCCAGCCGTCCGTGAGCGGGTTCTTGAGCCAGACGTCCTCGCCGACCGCGATCACCTGCGTGGTGATCGGCAGGCCTGCGAAGGACCCGGTGACGTCCGCGCTCGCGCGGTCGGGGACGACGACGTCGCCCTCGGCGGCGGTGAGCTGGAGGCCGGCGCCGGCGGTCGGGACGTTCTGCACGTCGAGCGTGAAGTGGAAGCTCTGGATCTTTCCGGTGCGCTCCGCGCTCTGTGCGATGAGCTCGGACGGCGAGGGCCCGCCGTCGTCCCCGCCGCATGCCACGGCGACACCGACGAGGGCGATCGCGACGACCACTGCCGCTCCGATGCGGGCGGTCATGGGACGAGTGTACGCCCGGCCGGCGGTGGTGGAGCACCGAGACCCTCCGGGCCGGTCGCGGAAGAGGCGGCTACGCGGGGCCGACGGCGAGCGGCTCGACGCGGGCCGTGGCACGCGAGCCGTCCTCGGCGACGAATCCGATCGCGAGACAGGTGCCGTCTGCCGCTTCCACCAGCTCGAGCCGGTCGCCGAGGTCGATCGGGTGCCGGTAGTCGAGCGACGCGCGCAGCGGCTGCCGCGGGTCGACGGTGCTCCGTGCGATGCACTCCTCGACCGCCTGCCAGTAGACGGCGTTGTTGACGTGGCCGTGGAGATCGACGTCGCTCGCGCGCAGCACGAACGGCGACCGCCGCCCGCCCGGGGGCGGGTCGGGCAGCTCGAGCTTCGTCGACACCCTCCGGCTCCGGGTCGCCTCGGCGTAGACGCCGAAGTCCTCGAGCCGCGCCGGACGCTGCTCGGAGTCGAGGTGGATCCAGACGCTGTCGACCTCGACTCGTCCACCGGCGTCCCCCTGCACCGACCACCGCCTGCCCGCTGCGATCGCCGCCATGCCGCTGCACCACGTCGTCAGCTCGACCTGCCGATCGGCGAGGAACGGGGCGAGGACGTCGACGCGGATGCACCGCACGAACCACAGGTGGTCGGGCGTCCCCCATCCCGTCTCCTGGACGTCGTCGATCGCGATGTCCTGCAGGAAGCGCGCGATCGCGTCGAGTCGCACCCGTCCCGTCGCGTCCATGTCGCCGAGCCTCACGCGGCGACGGGCGGTGAAGCTCCGCCCCGTGTCGGGAACCGGGATCGACGTGTCCATGGGCGTCAGCCGTCCGGGGACGCGAGGAGAGGCCGGAGCCGCTCCTCCATCGCGGCACGGAGGGCGGCGACGGCGTTCGGCGGCCGCGCGACGACCTCGAACTCGGCGATCTTCCCGTGCGCGTCCAGCCGGATCAGGTCGACGCCCTTCAGCACGAGCCCGTCGACGCTCGCCGTGAACTCCAGCGCCCAGTCGTCGCCGTCGACCCACTCCCGCTCGTAGCGGAAGTCCTCGAAGACGCCCGCGACGGTCCCGAGGATGAGCATCACCTCGAGCTTGCCGCGGCGGGCGCTCCAGTACGTCGGCGGCCGGAACTCGACGTCGTCGGCGAGCACCTCGTCGAGGATCGCCGCGTCACCGGTCGAGGCGAACGCGTGCCAGCGCTCGAGCGTCGCGGTGCCGGCGGCGGACATCGCGGCAAGGCTACCGCCGACGGCAGGGTTCCCGCCCGCCTGCGCGAACCCGACGGGGCCGGGGATGGAGTTCTGCGGCCGTTCCGGCAGCGGCGTACGCCGTGAGTTCCGTCCCCGGCCTCGACCACGACCACTCGCGCCCGGTCGGGCACCGCGTGACGCTCACCTGCGCGACGACGTGCGTCCCGTCTCCTCGTCGAGCGCGCGACGGGCGTCGTGCAGCAGCCGCTCGGCGTCCTCGGGGGTGTCGGCGATCGCCGTCGCCCCCACTCTCCCCGCGACCGCGATCGCGCTGACCATGTGGTAGACGACGCCGCGCAGCCCCTCACCGTCCCAGCCGATCCGTCGCTCCTCCACGATCTCCAGGAAGTCCTCCGGCGTCAGCGTCCGGTACTCCGGCGCCTCGACGTGGTCCGAGGAGACGTAGTACTTCGGGCGCCCGCCGGCGACGAGCTCGGCCCGGTCGGGATCGTAGGCGCCGTCGGTGAGCGCCTGCAGCGCCATGTAGGTGTGCGTCGTCCCTCCGCAGCGGAGGTTGATCTCGATCGCGTAGGCCCGCCACGGGCCGCCCTCGTCCCGCACGACGACGAAGTCGACGGCGAACCGCCCGATCACGCCCTCGGCGGCCAGACGACGGCCCACCCTCTCGCCCAGCCGCGTGATCTCGGGGACGTAGGCGGGGTCGGCGGGGAAGCGCGACCCGAGGAACTGCATCCCGTGGGGGCCGCCGAGCACCTGGTCGTGGGTCGACAGCACCTCGAGGTCGCCGTCGGGGCTCGCCTGCATCTGCACGCTGGGGCTGCGGAACTCGGCTCCCCGTATACGCTCCTCGACGACGGCCCCCGCCGCGAGCGCGTCCAGGAACTGCGCCGCGTCGATCGAGTCGTCCTCGAGGTCGAGATCGGCGATCGCCGCATCGAGGTCGCGTTCGCCGTCGAGCCGGATCGTCGCGTTGCCGAGGCCGCTCACGCCCTGGTCGTGCTTGACGATCACCTCCCGGAGCCGGGGGCTCTCGGCGCGGAGCTCGTCGATCGCGGCGCGGAGGTCGTCGACGTCCCGGATGCCCTCCCGGCCCGCCGGGCACGGGACGCCCTCCTCCGCGAAGATCCGCCGCGCGCTCGACTTGGCACCGAGCGTCCAGAGATCGGGCGACGAGCCGTAGAGCGGCACACCGAGGCGCACCGCCAGCTCGACTTCGAGCGGCGAGGTGTTGAACGGGTAGATGACGGCGTGGCCGGGGTCGGCGATCCCGCGGCGGATCCGCTCGACGAATCGCGGCCGCTCGAGGATCTTCTCCGTCAGCGGCCTGAACGACGCGTCGACCGGCGAGAGCATCTGGAGGCGCTCGTGGGCCTCCGGGCGGTCGAGGCGCGGCATGAGCCGGAACCAGTAGTCGACGATGCTCGGCAGGACCGGGATCGAGGTCACGTAGACGACGCGCGTCCGATGACCGCGGAGGATCCCCAGCACCATCACGAGGAACCGCTCCTCGTAGGCGAGCGCGACCGGGGCCAGGGCCTCGGGGATCTCGAGGCTGAAGGAGTGGATCGCGACGACTGTCCGCTCGACGCTGCCCACGGACTGCAGGGTCATCGCCGGCCACACGCCGCGGAGATGCGTCTGCAGCTCCTCGAAACGGGGGATCAGGTCGTCCATCCGGGAACACGGTCCCCCGTCCGCGAGACCACGTCAAGCGCGCAACGGCTTCCGGCTGCCGTGCGACGTAGACTCGACCCGTGACCGTTCTCGGCACGCACGTCGTCCACGACGAGGCCTTCGAGCGGCGACGCGCCCACATGACCGCGCTCGTCGCCGAGCTCCGGGAGCGGACGGCGAGCGTCGCCCGAGGCGGAGGCGAGAAGGCGGTGGAGCGCCACCGCTCCCGGGGCAAGCTGACGGCGCGCGAGCGCATCGACCGGCTCGTCGACCCGGGCTCGGCGTTCCTCGAGCTGAACGCCCTGGCCGCCTGGGAGCTCTACGGGGGCGACGCCCCGTCCGCGGGCATCGTCACCGGCATCGGCGTCGTCGAGGGCCGCCAGTGCGTCGTCGTCGCGAACGACGCCACCGTCAAGGGGGGGTCGTACTTCCCGCTCACGGTCAAGAAGCACCTGCGGGCGCAGGAGGTCGCCGAGCAGAACCACCTGCCGTGCGTCTACCTCGTCGACTCGGGCGGCGCGTTCCTGCCGCTGCAGGCGGAGGTGTTCCCGGACCGCGAGCACTTCGGGCGGATCTTCTACAACCAGGCCCGCATGTCGGCGCTCGGGATCGCGCAGGTCGCGGTCGTGATGGGCTCCTGCACCGCAGGGGGCGCGTACGTGCCGGCGATGTCGGACGAGACGGTGATCGTCAGCGGGACGGGGACGATCTTCATCGGCGGCCCGCCGCTCGTGAAGGCGGCGACGGGCCAGGACGTGACGGCGGAGGAGCTCGGCGGCGCCGACGTGCACACCCGCCGTTCGGGTGTCGCCGACCACTACGCGACGTCCGACGAGCACGCGCTCGCGATCGCGCGCGAGATCGTGCGGAACCTCGGCGACCCGGCTCCGTGCCCGTGGGCGCTCGCGCCGCCGGAGGAGCCCGCCGTCGACCCCGGCGACCTCCACGGCGTCGTGCCGGAGGACTTCCGCCACGAGCTCGACCCCCTGGAGGTGATCGCGCGCATCGTCGACGGCAGCCGGTTCCACGAGTTCAAGGCGCTGTACGGCGACACCCTCGTCTGTGGCTTCGCGCGCATCGAGGGGTACCCGGTGGGGATCCTCGCCAACAGGGGCGTGCTCTTCGCGGAGTCGGCCCAGAAGGGCGCGCACTTCGTCGAACTGGCCTGCAGGCGGCGGGTTCCGCTCGTGTTCCTCCAGAACATCACCGGGTTCATGGTCGGCAAGGAGTACGAGGAGGGCGGGATCGCGCGCGACGGGGCGAAGCTCGTCACCGCCGTCGCCTGTGCCGACGTGCCGAAGTTCACGGTCGTCACCGGCGGGTCGTTCGGCGCCGGCAACTACGCGAGGTGCGGCCGGGCCTACGGGCCGCGGCAGCTGTGGATGTGGCCGAACGCGCGGATCTCCGTGATGGGCGGCGAGCAGGCGGCGACCGTGCTGACGATGGTCGGCGATGCCGACCCGGACGAGATCCGGGCCACCTACGACCACGAGGGCTCGCCCTACTTCTCCACGGCGCGGCTGTGGGACGACGGCGTGATCGACCCCCTCGACACGCGGCGCGTGCTCGCGCTCGGCCTCGCCGCCGCCGCCAACGCCCCCGTGCCCGAGACGACGTTCGGCGTCTTCCGGATGTGATCGTTCGCATCGTCCTCTGGTCACTGGGCGACGCGAAGGCCTCGCTGGACGAGGCTCGCGATCGCGTCGACGAGCTCGAGCCCCTGACGCCTCCGAGCATCTGGCTCGTCAACGAGGCCGCCGAGCGCTTCGGGGCGATCCTCTACCTCGACGAGGAGGTCGCTGACCTGCCGGAGCCGCTGGCCGGTGTCCGCGGCCTCGTCGGCAAGGATCCCGAGGTCTGGGAGGAGTTCGACGCACTGTAGGGGTGCGCTCGCCCACCCTCGCCGCCCGCGCGTCCCCGAGGCGCTCACTCGGGCGGGGTACCCCGCACACGAAAGCCTTACTCGCTCTCTCCCCGAGACGAGCCGATGCTTCCGGGGCAACGACCTCGTCCTCGGAGAGGAGACCACGTGAACGGACGGAGATCCCTGACGATGCTCGCGACGGCTGCGCTGCTCGCGCTCGGCGGTACGGCCGCGGCCCTGGCGCACGACGGTGACGACGACCGCGACGGCGACCGCGCGGCATACGTGGAGAAGCGTGCAGCGAAGGCGGAGAAGCGCGCGACGAAGCGGGAGGAGCGGCGAGCGGCGGCATGCGAGCGGCTCGCGAAGAAGGTCACGAAGAAGACTGCGAAGCTGCAGCGCAAGCAGGCGAAGATCGAGGCGAGGCTGGCGCGGATCGACGCGCAACTGACCGGTGGGCAGCTGACGCCCGAGCAGCAGGGGCGCGCCACCGTGGCCGTGGCGAAGCTCGAGCGGAAGCTCACGAAGCTCGCCGACAAGCTCGCCCGGCTGCAGGCAGTGGAGGCCGAGCGCTGTTCCAACGTCATCGCAGCCGATTCGACGACGTCGGTGACCGGGCACGACGACGACGACGAGGACGAGGACGAGGACGAGGACGAGGACGAGGACGAGCGCGAGCACGACGACGATCACGAGGAACACGACGACGACTAGTCGGCACGACGACAGCCGGGCTCGGCGTGGAGACGCCGGAGCCCATCCACCTCGGGGGTGAGGCCTCCGCCTCACCCCCGACGTGCCGATCGGGCCGACCGGTCGGGGTCAGGCCCCTCGCGCGTCGAGCCACGCGTCGAGCTCGCGCGTCTCGGCAGCGGTGAGTGCCCGCAGCGGC
>NZ_DBNHWK010000028.1:0-31065 GCF_057140465.1 Gaiella sp. | reverse complement strand
GGCAAGCTCGGCCTGTTCGAGCGCTGAGCGCAGCGGCGCCCGCCGGCACGGGGGCGGACGTGCACGCCGTGCGTGCGGGTCGTATGGTTGGTCTCGCACCCGCCACAGGAGGAGCTCCGATGATCCGCCGCCCCGTCGTGCTCGCCGCCGTCTCCCTCCTCGCCGCCGTCTCGGCGCTCGCCGCCCAGGCCGGCCCTCCCGGGACGTGGACGCGCGTCACGGATCCGAGCGGGAGGAACATCGACCAGGTCGGGCTCGCGCGGACCGGCAACGGTGTGCTCCACGTCTTCTGGCAGCGGCGCGTCGGGGCGACCTCGTCGGCGATCAGGCACACGCCGATCACGCCCGCGGGCAGGGTCGGAGCTTCGAGCGCGGTGCTCCCGCCGCTGCGCGTCGCGCGCGACCCGGACGCCGTCGTGCTGCCCGACGGACGTCTTCGCGTGTTCTTCCCCGGCCTCGGCGACACGGTCGACGAGGGCGGCGTGATCGCGGCGACCGGGTCCGCGGCGGGCACGGGCTGGGCCCGGGAGGGCGCACGCGTCTCGTCGGCGTCGAGGTCGGTCGACTCGGTGGGCGCCGCCGTGGCGGCGACCGGCGACACGGTGTTCGCGTACACGGGCTCGTTCGTCGTCGCGTTCCACGTCGGGCTCGAGGCGGGCGCCGTCGACACCCCCGTCCAGCCCGACAAGCAGTGCTGCGACTACCAGGTCGGCGTCGCAACCGACGCGACGTCGGGGCAGACCTGGCTCGCGTACTTCTCGAACGCGAAAGGGCGCACGGGGACGTGGGCACAGCAGGTGCTGCCGACCGTCGGCCGCCGCGTCCTCGTCCCCGGCTCCGCGACACGGGGTCAGGCGCTCGGCGTCGACCAGCGCGTGGCGATCACCGCCCGTCTCGGCGCACCGGGCGTGTACGTCGCCGTGTGCCAGGGATACCCCGTCTGCACGAAGGCGGTGCTGTGGAGGGCAGGCGGCAGAGCGCTCGTCGCCGGGAAGGGCAAGGACGTCGAGGACGTCCATGCGTCGCCGGGCCCCGAGGGGCGCATCTGGGTCGCCTGGCACGACGGCAGGACGAAGCAGGTCGTCGCCGTGCGGACGAACAAGGCGGCGACGCGGGTCGGCCCGGTCGTGGTCGTGAAGCCGCCGCCCCGCGCCTCGCAGCTGTGGAAGCTGGCGGGCGACGGGTCGCTCGGCCCGCTCGACCTGCTCGTGTCCGCGACCACCGGGTCGTCGCTCGCGACGTGGCACACGCAGGTCCTGCCCCCGCTCACGATCACGGTGAAGAAGGGCAAGCCGGCCGCGACGGTGGCGGTCACGGACGCCGGCGACCCCGTGCAGGGCGCCAAGGTGTCGGTGGCCGGGAAGACCCTGACCACGTCCGCCGCGGGCGTCGTCAAGGTCGCACTGCCGTCCGTGAAGGTCACGGTCACGGCGACGAAGCCCGGCTACGCGCCGGCGAAGGTGTCGGTCTCCGGCTGACCGCGGCACCCGGCCGGTAGGCTCGCGGCGTGCGGATCGCGCTCGACGTCAACGGGGAGCGCCACGCGCTCGACGTCGACCCGACGGTGCGGCTCGTCGACGTCCTGCGCGACGAGCTCGGGCTCACCGGGACGAAGGTCGGGTGCGCGGAGGGGGCGTGCGGTGCCTGCGCGGTCCTGCTCGAAGGGCGCCCTGCGGCGTCGTGCCTGCTCCTCGCGGCACAGGTCGACGGTCGGCCCCTGACGACGATCGAGGGCCTCTCCCGCGACGGCCCGACCGCGCTCCAGGAGGCGTTCGTGGCAGAGGACGCACTGCAGTGCGGCTACTGCACGCCGGGGCAGGTCGTCGCGGCCACCGCGCTGCTCGAGGTCGTGCCGCGGCCCGGCGTCGAGGAGATCCGGGCGGCGCTCTCGGGCACCCTCTGCCGCTGTGGGGCGTACCCGAAGATCGAGCGCGCGGTGCTCCGCGCGTCCGGGCAGGCGGCCGACTGATGCCCCGTTTCGTCCGCACGCAGCGCGAGATGGAGGGGCGCTTCGAGGACGTGTTCGTCCTCGTCGACGAGGACGACCCCACGGAGCCGTGGCCGGCCGGTGCCGAGCTCCGGCACGTCGGCCGTCCGGCGCCCCGCCAGGACGGCCTCGCGCGTGTCACCGGCGCCGCCGAGTACACCGTGGACGTGCAGCTCGCCGGGATGCTGCACGCCCTGGTGCTCCGGTCGCCGGTCGCCCACGGACGGCTGGCGGGCCTCGACGTCGCCGCAGCCCGGGCGCTGCCCGGTGTGCGGGCCGTGATCGGCCCGGACGCCGAGGTCGGCTTCGGCGGATCGCGGCTCCTGTCCGCCGAGCCGGCGTACGTCGGCCAGCCGGTCGCCGTCCTCGCCGCCGACACGGCGGCGCAGGCGGAGGCCGCGGTCGCCGCTCTCGCGCCCGTCTTCGAGCCACTCGGGCACGTCGTCGACCTCGAGGAGGCGCTTCGCGAGCAACGGTTCACGGAGGAGCCGGACGAGGTCGCCCGCGGGGACGTGGACGCGGGGTGGGCCGAGGCCGACGCGGTCGTCGAGCTCGAGATCGAGACCCCGGCGCAGCTGCAGACGCCGCTCGAGCCCCACGCCGCGGTCGTGCGCTGGGAGGGTGGAGAGCTCACGGCGTGGATCTCGACCCAGGGCATGTTCGACGCGCGCGCCGACCTCGCGCGCCGCTTCGGCCTCCCGAAGGAGCAGGTGCGCGTGATCACGCGGTTCGTCGGCGGCGGCTTCGGCGCGAAGCAGGGCGCCGGCACGGAGGCGATCCTCGCGGCGGAGCTCGCGCGCGTCACCGGCCGTCCGGTGAGGCTCGTCAACGACCGCCACGCCGAGCAGCTCGACGGGGGCCGCCGCGCGGCGACGCGGCAGACGGTCAAGCTCGGCGCGCGGAGCGACGGGTCGCTCGTCGCCGTCGAGTCCGCCGCGGTCGTCTCGATGGGGCAGGGAGGCTGGATCTTCCCGGTGAACGAGCCGGCGCTCACGCTGTACGCCGTCGCCAACGCGCAGGCGATGGTGTTCCCGCTGAAGACGAACCTGCGTGCGCAGAATGCGTTCCGGGCCCCCGGGGTCACCGAGGGCACGGCCGCCTTCGAGCAGGCGATCGACGAGCTCGCCCTCGTGCTCGGCCTCGACCCGCTCGAGCTCCGGCGGCGCAACCACGTCGACCACGACCAGCGCAGCGGCCTGCCCTACTCCGGCAAGAACCTCCTCGCCTGCTACGAGCGCGCCGCGGCGCTCGCGGGCTGGTCGCAGCGCGACGAGCTGCGCGCGCCGCAGCCCGACGGGCTGCTGCGGGGGATGGGCTGCGCGACGCAGATCTGGTGGGGGGGAGGCGGCCCGCCGGCGCACGCGACGGTGCGCCTCGACGCGGCCGGCCACGCGATCGTCACCACCGGGATCCAGGACATCGGCACGGGGACGCTGACGACGGCGCAGATCGTCGCCGCCGAGGAGCTCGGGCTGCCGCTCGACCGCGTCCGCGTGCTCGGCGGCGACACCGGGCCGAACCTCTACGGGCCGGTCTCCGGCGGGTCGATGACGACGCCCGCGGTGATGCCGGCCGTGCGTTCCGCCGCCGGCAAGGTGCGGCGCACGCTGCTCGGCCTCGCGGCCGACGTCTACGAGATCTCGGCCGCCGACCTCGCCGTCGCCGACGGTCGTATCCGGTCGCATGACGGCGGGCTCGACGTCGACGTCGTCGAGATCACGGAGAAGCTGGGCAACGCGACGATCGACGGCTCGGGCTCCCGCGGCCCGAACCCGGACGACGCGCGCGTGCACACGTTCGGCTGCCAGATCGCCCAGGTGGCGGTCGACGCGGCGGTGGGGGAGGTCCGCGTCGAGCGCGTCGTCGCCGTCCACGACGTGGGGCGCATCGTCAACCCGCTCGGCGCGTCGAGCCAGGCCGAGGGCGGGATCCTGCAGGGAATGGCCTTCGCGCTCAGCGAGGAGCTCGTCGTCGACCCGAACACGGGCATCCCGGTCAACGCGACGCTCGACGACTACAAGGTGCCGACGATCGCCGACGTGCCCGAGATGGTCCTCGAGTTCGTCGACGTCCCGGACGACGCGATGTCGACCGTGGGGGCGAAGGGCCTCGGCGAGCCGCCGATCATCCCGACGGCGGCCGCGATCGCGAACGCGTTCGCCCATGCGACCGGCCGGCGCTGCCGCGCGCTGCCGCTGACCAGGGCCCGTGTCCTCGAGGCGCTGCGGTGACGGCGTACGCGCGCCCGTCCTCGGTCGACGAGGCCCTCGCGCTCCTCGCGCAGGACGGTGCCGTGCCGCTCGGCGGCGGAACCGACCTCGCGGGGCAGGTCGACCGGGGGCTCCGCCGTCCGGACGTGCTGGTCGACCTCCAGGCCGCCGGCCTCGACGCGATCGTCGATCGTGACGAGGGGGTGGAGATCGGAGCCGCCGTCACGCTCGCCGAGCTGCTCGACGCGCCCGTGCTCTCCCCGTACGAGGCCCTGGTCACCGCGGCCTCCGCGGCCGCGTCGCCGCTCCTGCGCACGGTCGGCACGGTCGGCGGGAACCTGTGTCAGCACACGCGCTGCTGGTACTACCGCAGCCCCGAGCTCACCTGCTGGCTCGGCGGCGGCGACACCTGCTACGCACAGCTCGGCGACCACCGGAAGCACAATCTCGAGCCCGGCGACTGCATCTCGGCGCACCCGTCGGATCTCGCGCCCGCGCTCGCCGCTTGCGGCGCCACCGTCGTCGTGCGCTCGCCCGACGGGGAGCGGGTGCTCCCGGTGCTCGACCTGTACCGGCGGCCGACCGCCGAGAGCCGGTCGCTGCTCGCGCTCGCCGCCGGGGAGCTCGTGACCGCCGTTCGCCTCCCCGCACCCCCCGACGCGTCGGCGTACGTCCGCGCCGGAGAGCGGCAGGCGTTCTCCTTCCCGCTCGTCGCCGTGGCGGCGGCCCGCCGCGGCAACGCGGTGCGCGTCGTGGCGGCCGGGGTCGCGAACGTCCCCAGGGAGCTCGACCCGTCCGATCCGCTCGCCGGGCTCCCCGGCCATCCGCAGACCGGGTGGAAGCGCGACCTGCTCGCCGCGCTCGTCGAGCGCGCCGTCGGCGCCCTCGCCTGACGGGTGCGGCGGCCGCTCTCGCGGTCAGACCACGTTGCGCTCGGGGCGGGAGCCGCCGTCGGCGAAGCGCTCGACCGCGAGCGGCGCGACGTCGACGAACGGCTCGCGGCGAAGGACGAGGTCGCGGAGGATCTCCCCGATTGCGGGGCCCTGGAGGAAGCCGTGCCCCGAGAACCCGGTCGCGTACAGGAAGCGGGACACCGTGGTCGCCTCGCCGACGAGCGCGTTGTGGTCGGGCGAGACCTCGTAGAAGCCCGCCCATCCGCCCGCCAGCCCGAGGTCGGGGAGCCGCGGGCAGCGGCGCTCGGCGACGTCGAGCACCGCCAGCAGCCAGTCCGGGTCGGCGGGCGCGTCGAAGCCGGGCGCCTGCGAGCGGTCGGCCATCCCGAAGAGGAGCCCCGGGCCCTCGCGGTGGAAGTAGAAGCCCGTCGAGAAGTCGATCGTCATCGGGATTCGCTCGGGGAGGTCGGGGACGGGAGCCGTGTAGTGGATCTCGCGGAGCACCGGGTCGACCGGGAGCTCGACGCCGGCCATGGCGGCGACCTCGCGCGACCACGGGCCGGCGCAGCAGACGACCGTCCCCGACTCGATCTCACCGCGCGGGGTGTGCACCGCGACGATCGCCCCACCGTCGATCTCGATCCCCGTGACCGCGCAGCCGGTCACGATCGCGGCGCCGAGCGAGCGGGCCCCGGCGGCGTAGCCCGCGACCACCGCCTCCGGGCTCGCGTGCCCGTCGAGCGGGCAGAACGCCGCCGCGAGCACGCCGTCGAGCCCCGCGAGCGGCGAGAGCGCGCCCGCCTCCCGGGGGGAGAGCATCCGGCTCGGCACCCCGAGCTCGTTCTGGAGCGCGACGGCGTCCTCGAAGGCCTCGACGTCTTCCGGGCGGTCGAGGAGGAACAGGTAGCCGACCTGGCGCAGGTCGATCTCGCCTCCCGGCCGCTCGCCGAACCGCTCGAACGCGCGGATGCTGCGCAGCGCCAGCTCGATGTTCAGCGGGTCGGAGAACTGCGCCCGGACACCGCCCGCGGCCTTGCTCGTCGACCCGGACGCGAGCGCGTCGCGCTCGAGGAGGAGGACGTCGGCGCCTGCCTCCGCGAGGTGGAAGGCAGCGCTCGTGCCCATCACGCCGCCGCCGACGACGACGACCTCGGCGCGCGACGGCAGGTCGCGACCGCTCACCGGCGGACGGCGTTCCGGAGCACGAAGCCGAGGTTCGCCGGCCGCTCGGCGAGCCGGCGCATCAGGTACGGGAACCAGTCGGGGCCGTACGGGGTCGCGACGAGCACCTTGTAGCCCTCCGCCGCCAGCGCCTGCTGACGCCCGGAGCGGACGCCGTACAGCATCTGGAACTCGAACCGGTCGCGGTCGACTCCCGTCTCGGCGACGCGGCGCTTCGCATGCTCGACGATCGCCTCGTCGTGCGTCGCGACCGCGACGTAGGCGCCGCCCTCGAGTGCGCGCTCGACGAGGCGGAGGAACACGCGGTCGACGTCGGGCTTGTCGGGGAACGCGACCTCCGGCGGCTCGAGGTACGCGCCCTTGACGATGCGCACGTTCGGCCGGAGCGGGAGGAGGCCCTCGAGATCGGCCTCGCTCCGGCGCAGGTACGACTGGAGGACGATGCCGACCGCCGTGTGACCCTGCTCGCGGAGGCGCCGATACGTGTCGAGCGTCACGTCGACGACGGCCGAGTGCTCCATGTCGATCCGGACGAACGTCCCGAGCCGCTCGGCCCGCGCGACCAGCCGTTCGACGTTGCGGGAGGCGAGCTGCTCGTCGACGCCGAGCCCGAGATGGGTGAGCTTGAGCGCGACGTTGGCGCGCAGCCCCTCGCCGACGAGGCGGTCGAGCACCTCCTCGTAGGCGCGTGTGACGGCCTCCGCACCCGCCTCGTCGGGGGTCGACTCACCGAGGAGCGTCGTGTTCGCGTGCAGCCCGGCCTCGTTGAGCCGTCGGAGGACGGCGACGCACTCGTCGAGCGTCTCGCCGGCGACGAAGCGGGCGGCGCCGAGGCGCATGCCGTGACGCTGGACGAGGGCCTGGAGGCGGGCGCTGTCGGCCGCGTGCAGGATCGCGCTGCGGGGGAGCTGCCTGACCGTCGCGGCGATCGGCACGGCGGCAGCCTACCCCGATCGTCCGGTGCTCTCGACCGGGGAGCGGGCGGGGCGGCCGGGACCTGCCGTGCCTTTCGGCCCGGTGGTCAACCGTCGCCGACGACCCGTACGACGTCGGCGCGTGGCGGGTACGAGAGGGCGCAGCCACGTCCCCGGCACGAGAGGCCGGCCGCTGCGACGCCCGTGCGCAGGGCCCGCAGGGGCTCGTCGCCGGCGAGGCGGCCTGCGAGGTAGGCGCCGGCGAGCGCGTCGCCGGCGCCGGCCGCGTCGACCACCTCGACCGGGAGGGCCCGCTGCGCGGTCGTCACCCCGGCGTGGTGGAGCACCGCTCCCTCCGCGCCCTTCGTGACGACGATCTCCGCGACGTCGGCGAGGACGCGCGCGAGGTCCGTCGGCGAGCCCGCCCCGAACACGGCGGCCGCCTCCTCGTCGGAGGCGAACACGACGTCCGCCCGGTGCGCGAGGGCGACCAGCGGCTCGCGGTCGCCGCCGAGCGACGGCCGGTGGTTGACGGCGAGCGAGACGCGTGCGCCTGCGGCCCGCGCCCGCTCGACCGCGTCGAGTGCCGCCGCGGCGGAGGTCTCGGACACGGCGAGCGTGATCCCGCTCACGTGCACGATCCCGAGCCCGACGAAGAACCCGTCGCCGAGGTCGCCCGGCGCGAGGCGTGAGCCCGCGGACGCGGCCCGGTGGTAGTCGAACCGGCCAGGCCCCTCGGCGCCGCGCTCGTTCACGTAGATGCCCGTCGGGCCGCCGGGGTCGACGACGACGTGCCGGATGTCGATCCCCTGCCCGTTCCAGAACGTGAGCAGCCTGCGACCGAGGGCGTCGTCGCCGACCCGCCCGGCGATCCGCACGGCGGCGCCGAGCCGCGACGCCATCACCGCGGTGTTCGCGACGTCCCCGCCGAACCCGAGCGTCACCGCCGGGTCGGGCGGCGACTCGAGCCCGAGCTCGACGAGCCCCTCGCCGACGACGCCGAGCGCGGCCACCGTCAGTTGAGCGCCGGGTCGGGCGGCATCGCGGCGATCACGGCGAACTGGCCGCCCTTGCGGCGCAGGACCGCGCTCCACAGGTCGTCCGGCTCGTCGGTGAACACGTCGTCGACGAGCGCCTGCTCGACGATCCAGGCGGCCTGGGCGAGCTCGTCCTCGAGCTGGCCGGGCCCCCAGCCTGCGTACCCGGCGAACACGCGCGCCCGCGAGAGCGGCCCGAGATCGTCCGCGTCGTCGACCTCCCCGGGGAGGAAGCCGACCGTGCCGAACACGAGGACGCCCGCGCGCTCGGGCTCGGCGAACTCGCCGAGCACCACGACCGCCTCGGGCTGCACCGGGCCGCCGACGTGCACGACGTCCTCCTCGCCCACGATCCCCGCCAGCGCCGGCACCGCCTCGTCCACCGTCGCCGGTGAGGGCCGGTTGAGGACGACCCCCATCGCCCCCTCGTCGCTGTGCTCGCCGACGAGCACGACGGTGCGCCGGAAGTTCGGGTCGACGAGACCGGGTCCGGCGACGAGGAGCGTTCCGCGCAGTGAGTCCACGGACGGATTGTGCCCACGGGGGCGTGCGTCGGTGCCACTTCCCGGGGGTAGGATCCGGTGATGGCGGTCGTCGGCCATGAGGTGAGGCTCGTCGCGCGGCCGCACGGCCTCCCCGGCGAGGACGTGTTCGAGGTCGCCGAGGTGACGGTCCCGAGCCCGGGCGAGGGCGAGGTCCTGATCCGGAACGCCTTCCTCTCGGTCGACCCGTACATGCGTGGCCGGATGAACGACCGACGCTCGTACGTCCCGCCGTTCGCGCTCGGCGAGCCGATGACCGGGGGAGCGGTCGGCCGCGTCGCGGAGAGCCACGACCCCCGGTGGCCGGAGGGCAGCTGGGTGCTCCACCAGCTCGGCTGGCGCGAGTGGGCGCTCTCCGACGGACGCGGCCTGCTGCCGGTCGACCCGTCGGTGGCGCCGGTGTCGACGGCGCTCGGCGTGCTCGGCATGCCCGGCTTCACGGCGTGGTACGGGCTCACCGAGCTCGGCCGGCCGGAGGAGGGGGAGACCGTCTTCGTCTCGGGAGCGGCCGGGGCGGTGGGCAGCGTCGCCGGCCAGGTCGCACGCCTGCTCGGCTGCCGCGTGATCGGGAGCGCCGGGTCGCCCGACAAGGTCGAATGGCTCCGCGAGCTCGGCTTCGACGAGGCGTTCTCGTACCGCGAGCGGCCCGTGCGCGAGTCGCTGCGCGAGCTCGCCCCGGACGGGATCGACGTCTACTTCGACAACGTGGGCGGCGACCAGCTCGAGGCCGCGATCGGCGCGATGCGCCGCAATGGGCGGATCGTCGCCTGCGGTGCGATCTCCCAGTACAACGCCACCGCCCCGCCGTCCGGCCCCCGCAACCTGTTCATGGTCGTCACGAAGCGCCTGACGATGCGCGGCTACATCATCTCCGACCACGTCGACCGGATCGGCGACTTCGTCGCCGCGATGGGGCCCTGGGTCGTGGAGGGGAAGGTGCGCTACCGCGAGACGATCGTCGACGGGATCGAGTCGGCGCCGCAGGCGTTCATCGGCCTGCTCACGGGCGAGAACACGGGGAAGATGCTCGTCCGCGTCGGGCCGTCCGACTGACCCGCGGCCCCGGACGGCGCCGGCTCAGGGGCGCAGCCTGAAGGGCGGGTACTCGTCGCGCAGCAGGGACACGTACGCGAGCACCCGGAAGACCCAGCGGTTGAGCCCGATCACGACCTCGAACATGTCGCGCGGGTAGCGGCCGGCGAAGAGGAGCACGACGGCGGCGAAGAAGACGAGCAGGCCGATCAGGCTCGGCTGCGGCACCCCGACGAAGACCACGACGGGCATGCTCCACGGCTCCCACGGGTCCCACCAGCCCCACGCGTACCACCCGCCGCCGGCGAAGATGGCGACGACGAGGTACTGCGGGATCGCGAGCAGCCACCACTTGACGAGCACGAGGCCCCGTGAGAGCCGCTCGGGGTAGGGGATCTCGAGGCGGGCGGGGTAGTCGGCGTCGCCGAGCGTGAAGGGCGGGTAGCGGTCGGTGCCGAGCGCGTTGTACGCGTAGAAGGCGACCCGCCACGTCCAGCGCAGCACGCCGACGTTGAAGTCGAAGATCGAGCGCGGGTAGCGGCCGGTGAAGAGGATCGCGAAGAACGCGACGATCGTGAGCACCCAGAACGCGATCCAGAGGAACACGAGGACGACGTAGTGCGGGATCGCCAGCAGCCACTTCACGAGCCAGAGCGCGCGTGACAGGTGCTCCTCGTCGAGCTCGCCCTCGAGCGTCACCGGATACCCCTCACGCGGCGGCGCCGCCACGCCCGGCGCCCCGGCGGGCGCACCCGGAGGCGGCGGCGGTGGGTGCGCGCGACCACGGACGCCGAGCCAGATGAGCACGATCGCGAGCACCATGCCGAGACCGCCGGCGATCAGGAGGCCGGCGGCGAGCTCCTCGATGAACCCGACCTTGACACCGACGGAGAGGTCGACGCTGATCCCGTCGCTCCCGTCGGCGTTCATCACGACGATCGCCCACGAGCCCGACGCGACGTCCCAGAGGACGGTCTGCCTGCCGAGCCCCGATGCCTGGGCGACCCAGAAGGCCTGCGTCGTCGGCGGCTCGGGGGCACGCGCGCCCGGGCGCCGCGTGTAGCTGACCTTGAACGGGCCGAACTCGAGGTCTTCGACCTCGTCGTGGGCGACGTTCGCGAGGTAGAGGTCGACGGCGTCCTGTGGGCCGATGCCGATGAAGACGTCGCGCCCCTCGACCGACGTCGCGCGGATGCGGATGTCCGCGATCCCGCCCTCGCCGAAGAGCCAGTCCGGGACGTCCTCCGCGATCGAGAGGCCCTCGGACGTGAGTGCATGGGTCGAGGTGTCGAGCTGCTCGGGCCCCGCGGTGAAGAAGCCCTGGGTGTCGCGCGCCCACTCGTTGAGGGCGAGCAAGCCGCACCCGCCGGCGAGCACCGCCGCCGACACGAGCGCGGCCAGGCTGCCGAAGACGATCAGCAGGATCCGTCCCACGCTCACCCCTCCACGCTCGCACGTCCGGCCGTCCCCGGCGACGGGGTTTGTCCGCACGCCGATCGGGTCTTCCCCGTAGTCGTCGCTGTGCCGTGCGTTCCGGCGCCCGACCCCGCCCGCGATCGGCATGCTGGGCTCGTGGCTGCCGACGGCCTCTTCCTCCCCGGCTACGGCGCGCGTGCCTCCGCCTACGCGAGGGGGCTGCCCGCGGGGTGGAGGGCGGTGCAGCCTCCGCCCCTGCGTCGCACGCGGGGATCGGTGCGCGCGCTCGCCGCGTGGGCGACGGCGCTCGTGCGCGCGCAGCCGGCGCCCGTCGGCCTCGCCGGGCACTCGACCGGCGGCGCGCTCGCCGTGCTCGCTGCGGCCGCGGTGCCCGACCGGGTCACGGGTCTCGTCCTCTTCGGCCCCGCGGGGCTCCCCTTGCCGAGCCCGTACGGCAGGTCGACGCGGCAGGCGATCGCGAACACCCTCCGCGGCCGCTACGCGCCGCTCGAGGTCGCGGCGTCGCTCGGCGACCTGCTCACCGCGCCGCGCGCCGGCCTCCGGCTCGCGCGCAGGGTCGAGACGCTCGATCTCACGGACGCGATGACGCTCGTCCGCCGGTCCGGCATCCCGGTGACCGTCGTCGCCGCGACGACGGACGCACTGGTTCCGCCCGCCCACAGCCGTCGCGTCGCCGACCTGCTCGGCGCCGAGTACCGCGAGCTCGACGTCCCGGGTGGGCACACGTGGATGTACCGGCGCTGGGAGCGCTTCCGCCGGGAGTTCGAGGCGGCGTCGCCTCGCTCGTCGTAGCGTCCGGCGGGATCAGGCGTCGAGCGCGTGGCGGAGCGACGCCACGTAGGCGCGGAGCGCGTCCGCCCCCGCCTCCGCCTCCTGAAGCGCACGCGACCCGACGACGACCCCGTCCGTGAGGTCGGCCGCCGCGCGCGCCTGCTCCGGGGTCGAGATGCCGAAGCCCGCGTAGAGCGGCACGTCCGTCAGGCGCCGCGACCGCGCTGCGAGCCCGGCCAGCCCCTCGGACAGCTCGGCCCGCGCGCCCGTCGTGCCGGTGAGCGTGACGAGGTACAGCCAGCCGTCGGTCGTCTCCCCGGCGAGCCTGATCCGCTCGTCGGTCGACGTCGGCGCGACGAGCTGGATCCGGCGCAGCTCCGGCCGCGCGCCCGCCGGGAGGTCGGCGACGATCAGCCCCGTCGCGCCGGCCGCGCGCGCATCGGCCTCGAAGCGCTCCCAGCCGTAGGCCTCGAGCAGGGAGGAGTACGTCATCGGCACGAGCGGCGTGTCGCCGACGCGCGCGCGCGTCTCGGCGAGGCAGTCGAGGCACGCCTGCGTGCGCATCCCCGCCGCGAGCGCCCGCTCCGCGGCGGCGCGGATCACGGGCCCGTCGGCGAGCGGGTCGGAGAAGGGGAACCCGAGCTCGACGACGTCCGCGCCGCCGGCCACGGCCGCCTCCGCCAGGACGGGGGTCTCCCGTCCCGCCATCAGGTAGACGACGAGGGCCTTGCCGCTCACGCCAGCCCGCGCTCGCGCATCCCCCGGAGCGCCTCGTCGAGGTCCTTGTCGCCGCGCCCGGAGAGGCAGACGAGCACGAGGTCGGCCTCGATCTCGTCCACCTTCGCCAGCGCGTGCGCCGGCTCGAGGGCGGGGATGATCCCCTCCGTCCGCGAGAGCCGGGCGAACGCCTGGAGCGCCTCCTCGTCGGTGCACGGGAGGTACTCGGCCCGGCCGGTGTCGCGGAGGAACGCGTGCTCCGGGCCGACGCCCGGGTAGTCGAGCCCGGCGGAGATCGAGTGCGCGTCGGCGATCTGCCCGTCGCGGTCGGCGAGGATCGAGGAGCGCGAGCCGTGCAGCACGCCGGTGCGCCCGCTGCCGAGCGAGGCCGCGCCGGCCGCCTCGACGCCGACGAGGCGGACGCCGGGGTCGTCGACGAACCCGGCGAACATCCCGATCGCGTTCGAGCCGCCGCCGACGCAGGCGAGCACCGCGTCGGGGAGCCTGCCCTCGACGGCGAGGACCTGCTCGCGCGCCTCGCGGCCGATCACCGCCTGCAGGTCGCGCACGAGGTCGGGGTAGGGCGCCGGGCCGACGCACGAGCCGATCACGTAGTGGGTCGTCGCGACGTTGGTGATCCAGTCGCGGATCGCCTCGCTCGTCGCCTCCTTGAGCGTGCGCGTCCCGAACTCCACCGGCTGCACCGACGCGCCGAGCAGGTGCATCCGCTCGACGTTGGGCGCCTGCCGGCGCATGTCCTCCGAGCCCATGTAGACGACGCACTCGAGTCCGAACCGCGCACACGCGGTCGCGGTCGCGACGCCGTGCTGGCCCGCGCCGGTCTCGGCGATGATCCGCGTCTTGCCGAGCCGCCGTGCGAGCACGACCTGCCCGATCGCGTTGTTGATCTTGTGCGCTCCCGTGTGGTTCAGGTCCTCCCGCTTCAGGTACAGGCGGCGCCCGGGCGCGAACCGCTCGGCGAGCGTGAGCGGGGAGGGGCGGCCGACGTAGGTGTGCAGGAGGCCGTCGACCTCCGCGCGGTACCCGGGGTCGTCGCGCAGCGCCGTCCACGCCTCGGTCAGCTCGTCCAGCGCCGGGATCAACGTCTCCGGCACGTACCGGCCGCCGTAGATCCCGAAGGTCTCGGTCTCGCTCGTCGTCATCCCCTCGCCTCCTCCACGTAGCGGCGGACGAGCTCGTGGTCCTTGACTCCGGGCGCGGTCTCGAGCGCCGAGCTCGCGTCGACCGCCCACGGCCGCACCGCGGCGATCGCGGCGCGGACGGTGTCCGGGCCGAGCCCGCCCGCCAGGACGACCCGCTCGTCGCGGGCGGCCGCGGCGGCGCGCTCCCAGTGGCCGGGGTCGTCCTCTCCCCACGGCAGGTCGAGCACCCGCGCCACGGGGCGGCCCTCCCGCAGGAGCGTCGCATCGCGGCCTCGCACCTTGCCCTCCGCGCGCTCGTGCACCTGGTCGAGGTCGGTGCCTGCGTCCCCGGCCTCGCCGACCCAGACGGCGACCGACAGCGCCGTGTCGGGGGTGGCGAGGGGTCGGTCGACCGCGCGCGGGCTCGCCGGCTCGAGCACGAAGCCGACGAGGTCCGCTCCGGCGGCGAGCGCCGCTGCGACGTCCGCCTCGCGGGTCAGCCCGCACACCTTGACGAGCGGCCGCGAGAGCAGCTCGGCGAGCTTCGCCGCCGGGTCGGGGGCCTGCATCAGGGCCGAGCCGACGAGGATCGCGTCGGCGCCCGCCAGCTCGGCGGCGGCCCCCTGGGCCCGCGTGTGCACCCCCGACTCGGCGACGACGACACGGTCGTCCGGCGCCGCGGCGACGAGCGCGAGCTGGGCGGCGCGGTCGATGCGGAACGTGGAGAGGTCGCGGGCGTTGAGCCCGATCACGGGCGCGTCGAGCCGCACCGCGCGCTCCAGCTCCGCTGCGTCGTGCGCCTCGACGAGGGTGTCGAGGCCGAGCGCCGCAGCCGCGCCGAGGAGCGACGCGGCCGTCGCGTCGTCGAGGTCGCGGAGGATGAGCAGCACGGCGTCGGCGCCCGCGTCCCGTGCGGTGCGCAGGTCGTCGTCGGTCGAGAAGAAGCCCTTGGCGAGGAGCGGGACGTCGGAGGCGGCGCGAGCGGCCCGGAGGTCGTCCCACGACCCGTCGAAGCGCGCGTCGACGAGCACCGACACCGCGGCGGCGCCGGAGGCGGCGTATGCGGCGGCGATCGGGCCGGGCTCGGCGTCCGGTCGCAGCGCCCCGGCGGAGGGCGAGCGCCGCTTGATCTCGGCGATCGCCTGCAGCCCCGGCCGGCGGAGCGCCGCCTCGAAGCGGCCGGTCACCCGTCCTCCCGTGAGAACGCGACCAGCTCCTCGAGCCGCCGCGAGGCCGCACCGGTGTCGAGCGCCGCGCGGGCGAGGTCGAGGCCCTCGCCGAGGTCGGCGGCGTGCCCGGCGGCGGCGATCGCCCCCGCCGCGTTCAGGAGCACGGCGTCGCGACGGCCGCCGCGCTCGGCCCCGGTGAAGATCGCGTGCACCGTCGCCGCGTTCTCGGTCGGGGTGCCGCCGGCGAGATCGGCGGGGTCGCACCGCTCGAGCCCGAGCTCCTGGGGGTCGACGACCCGCTCGCGGACGTCGCCGTCGACGACCTCGCAGACGGCGTTCGGCCCGGCGGGCGAGAGCTCGTCGACGCCGCCGAACCCGTGCACGCCGAAGGCGCGGCGCGCGCCGAGCTGGGCGAGCACCTGCGCCACCTGCGGCACGAGCGCGGGCGAGTAGACGCCGACGACCTGGGCCCGGGCCCCGGCCGGGTTCGTCAGCGGGCCGAGGATGTTGAAGACGGTGCGCGTGCCGAGCTCGCGCCGCACGGGCGCGGCGTGCCTCATCGCCGGATGGTGCGCCGGCGCGAACATGAAGCCGAACCCGAGCTCGTCGACCGACTGCGCGATCCGCTCCGGCGACTGCTCGAGCCGGAGCCCGAGCGCCTCCAGCAGGTCGGCCGAGCCCGAGGCGGAGCTGACGGCCCGGTTGCCGTGCTTCGCGACGGCGGCGCCCGCCGCGGCGGCGACGAGGGCGGCGGCCGTCGAGATGTTGAACGTGTGGGCGCCGTCGCCGCCGGTGCCCGCCGTGTCCACGAGGTCGTCGCGGGTCGGGTGCACCGGGAGCACGTGCTCGCGCATCGCCTCGGCGCAGCCCGCGATCTCGTCCGCGGTCTCGCCCTTCGCCCGCAGGGCGACGAGGAAGCCGGCGATCTGCGCCTGGGTCGCCTCCCCGCGCATCACCTCGTCCATCACCGCCCGCGCCTCGCCGCGCGAGAGATCGCGGCCGTCGAGCAGCGTCTGCAGCGCGTCCTGCAGGGTCACGCGTCGCCCTCCAGGAAGGTGCGCGCCATCGCGGGCCCGTCCGGCGTGAGCACGGACTCGGGGTGGAACTGGACGCCCTCGACGGGGTGTGACGCGTGCCGGACGCCCATCACCTCGTCGTCGTCGGTCCGGGCCGAGACGTGCAGCACGGGCGGCACCTCGGTCGCGGCGAGGGAGTGGTAGCGGCCGGCCTCGATCTCGTCGGCGAGCCCCCGGAACACGCCGCGGCCGTCGTGGCGGACGAGGCTCGCCTTCCCGTGCAGGAGCGCGCGCGCCTGCCCGACGACGCCGCCGTAGGCCTCGACGATCGCCTGGTGGCCGAGGCACACCCCGAGCGTCGGCACGCGCGGGCCGAGCCGCCGGATCAGCTCCACCGACACGCCCGCGTCCGCGGGCCGTCCGGGGCCGGGGGAGATCACGAGCCGGTCGGGGGCGAGGGCCTCCGCCTCGGCCGGGGTGATCGCGTCGTTGCGGTACGTGAGCACCTCGGCGCCGAGCTCCTCGAACAGGTGCACGAGGTTGTAGGTGAACGAGTCGTAGTTGTCGATCATGAGGACTCTCACGCCGCGCTCCCGTCCGGCCGGTCGGTCATGGAGCGTACTCCCGCTCGGCGAGGTCGATCGCCGCCTCGAGCGCTGCGAGCTTCCGGAGGCACTCCTCGTGCTCCGCGGCGGGCTCCGAGTCGTAGACGACCCCGGCCCCCGCCTGCAGGTGGGCGACGCCGTCCGCGAGCACGATCGTGCGCAGGGTGATGCATGCGTCCATGGTGCCGTCCGGGAGGGCGTAGAGGACGGCGCCGGCGTACGGCCCGCGCCGGTAGCCCTCGAGCTCGGAGATGATCTGCATCGCCCGGACCTTGGGCGCGCCCGAGACGGTGCCGGCCGGGAAGCAGGCGCGCAGCACGTCGAAGGACGTGACGTCGTCGCGCAGCGCGCCCACCACCTCGGAGACGAGGTGGGAGACGTGCGAGAAGCGCTCCACCTCCATCGAGCGCGCCACGTGCACGCTTCCGGGCCGGCAGACGCGCGAGAGGTCGTTGCGGCCGAGGTCGACGAGCATCACGTGCTCCGCCCGGTCCTTCTCCGAGGAGAGCAGCCGCTCGACGTCGCCCTCCGTCGGCTCGGTCGTGCCGGCGATCGGGCACAGGCTGGCGCGGCCGTCCTCGCAGGCGACGAGCCGCTCGGGCGACGAGCCGATCAGCGCGACGCCGTCGAGCTCGAGCAGGAAGAGGTAGGGCGACGGGTTCACGCGCCGGAGGGCGCGGTACAGCTCGAGGGCCGTCGCCGACGTCGGCCTCTCGGCCCGCTGCGAGGGGACGATCTGGAAGGCGTCTCCGGCGACGATGTGCCGCTTGCACGCGCGCACCATCTCCTCGTAGCGCTCGCGCGACGGGAAGCGCTCGAGCGGCCCCGCGACGCCCCGCGCCTCCCGCCGCCACGGGATCCCGCTCTCCAACCGCCCCGCCACCTCCTCGGCGTCGCCGGCGACGACCGACGCCGTCCCCGTCCCGTGGTCGAACCGGACGAGGGTGTCGCAGACGACGAGCCGGCTCTCCGGGAGGTCGGGCCCCGCGTCCGGCAGCGGCACCGTCGGCTCGATCGTGGCCGCGTGGTCGTACCCGAGGTACCCGACGACGGGCGCGCCGAGCGTCTCGGCCTCGGCGAACGAGACGATCCGTGAGCCGGTGCCCATCCAGGAGTTCCGCCCGAGGCGGCCCCGCTCCACCGACTCGAGGAGGAAGCTGGCGCGGCCCGACGCGCGCAGCCGCAGGTACGCCCCGAGCGGGGTGAGGAGGTCGGTGGGGATGTCGGCGGTGGGTGTCACGGTCGGAGAACGAAAACGACCTCCGTCGGGAGGTCGCGGGCGAGGCGTCGTCGGTGCCGGGGTCTAGCGCACGCTCCCGCCTCGCTGCTCGCGCCAGGCCCAGGCCGGGGAGTGCGTGACGGGTCGCATCGACGCGCAGGGTACGCACCGGGTCCACGACGCGTCAAGGGCGCGCCGTCGCGACCGGCCCACGGGAGGCGGCGGTCTGGTATGGAGACGGGGTGCGCGACGACCCGCTCACCGGCCAGGGCCCGAACGACGCCGCCGCGGCCACGCCGTGCCCCGAGGGGCTCGGGGCGTCGGCATGATCCCGCCGCTCCTCGACGAGCTGCTGCGGGCGCCGGGGCCCTCCGGCCGGGAGGACGCCGTCGCCGCGATCGTCCGGCGCGAGGCGGAAGCGTTCGGCGCCGCCGTCGAAGGCGACGTTCTCGGCTCGACCGTCGCGCGCGTCGCCGGCACGGACGGCGGCGGCCGGCTGCTCGCGCTCTTCGCCCACGTCGACCAGATCGGCGTCTCCGTCACCCACGTCACCGACGACGGCCTCTTGCGGGTGCGGCCTCTCGCCACCTGGTCTCCCCGTGACGCCGTCGGCCACCGGCTCCGCGTGCTCGGCCGCGACGGGCCGGTGACGGCGGTGGCGAGACGGGTCGGCGAGGGCGACGACCCGTCGTGGGACGACGTCCGGCTCGACATCGGCGCCGCCACCCGCGACGAGGCGCTCGCGCTCGTCGCGCCCGGCGACCCCGCCGTCCTCGTCGGCGAGTCGGCCGCCGTCGCCGGCAACCGCGTGCTCTCCGCGGCGCTCGACGACCGGGTCGGGGTCTACGCCGCGCTCGAGGCGCTGCGGCGCCTCGCCGCCGAGCCGCCGGGATGGGACGTCGCGCTCGTCGCCTCCACCCAGGAGGAGTCGGGGCACGGCGGGGCGGCTGCGGCCTCGGGCCGCCTGCGGCCCGACGCCGCGCTCGTGGTCGACGTCACCTACGAGGACCATCCGCTGTCGTCGCGGGACGCCTGGGGCGAGGTCGCGCTCGGCGGGGGCCCGGTGCTGTTCCGCGGCCCGGTGGTGAGCCCGCTCCTCGTCGAGCGGCTCGCCGCGGCGGCGGCGGCGGCCGGGGTCGCGCACCGGGTCGAGGCGGGGAAGCAGACGGACAGCGACGCCGACGACGTCTTCGTCGCCGCCGGGGGCATCGCGACGGGCCTCGTCTCGATCCCGCTCCGCTACATGCACACGGCGTCGGAGATGGCCCAGCTCGACGACGTCGCGGCGGCGACCGACGTGATCGAGGCGTTCGCACGCGGCCTCGAGCCCGACGCGTCGTTCGTCCGCTGACCGGGACACGACCCGGCTACGCTGCACCGATGTCGCGCTCCGTGATCGTCGCCGCCGTCCGCACGCCCTTCGGGAGGCTCGGCGGCGGGCTGGCGCAGGTGCCGTCGACCGAGCTCGGCGCGATCGCGATCCGGGCCGCGCTCGAGCGCTCGGGCATCGAGCCCGGCGAGGTCGAGTACGTGATCATGGGCCAGGTGCTGCAGGCCGGCGTCGGCCAGGCGCCCGCACGGCAGGCGGCGGTCGGGGCCGGGATCCCGAAGGAGGTGCCGGCGGACACGATCAACAAGGTGTGCGCCTCGTCGGTGCGGGCGATCGATATCGCCGACCTGATGATCCGCACCGGGAGCCACGACGTCGTCGTCGCGGGGGGGATGGAGTCGATGTCGAAGGCGCCCTACCTGCTGCAGAAGGCCCGCTTCGGGTACCGGCTCGGGCACGGCGAGGTGCTCGACAGCATGGTCTTCGACGGGCTGCAGTCGACGTTCGACGGGCTGCACATGGTGCAGCAGGCGTCGCTCGTGTCCCGCGAGCTCGGCATCACGCGCGAGGCGCAGGACGCGTGGGCGCTCCGCTCGCACGAGCGTGCGGCGGCGGCACAGGACGCGGGGCGCTTCGACGACGAGCTCGTCACCGTCGGCGACGTCGTCGCCGACGAGGCGGTACGGCGCGACACGTCGATCGAGAAGCTCGCGGCGCTGGAGCCGGTGTTCGACCCGGACGGGACGACGACGGCGGGCAACGCGCCGGGCGTCAACGACGGCGCGTCGTGCGTGATCGTCTGCTCGGAGGAGTGGGCCCGCCGCCGCGGGCTCGAGCCGCTCGCGACGATCATCGGCCAGGCCGCGGTCGCGGACGATTTCGCGTACCTCGCCCGGACGCCGGCGAAGGCGGGGGCGATCGCCCTCGACGCCGCCGGCCGGTCGATCGACGACGTGACACGCGTCGAGATCAACGAGGCGTTCTCGTCCGTCGCGTGGAACTCGACGCGGATGCTGGGGGTCGACGAGGAGATCGTGAACGTCAACGGCGGCGCCGTCGCGCTCGGCCACCCGATCGGGGCGTCCGGCGGGCGCATCGTGACGACGCTCGTGCACGAGCTGCGGCGCGAGGGGGGCGGGCTCGGCCTCGCCGCGATCTGCTCGGGCGGGGGGCAGGGCGACGCGCTGCTCCTGTCCGTCGACTGAGGACGGCCCGTGCCGCGCGCGCTCCTCTGGGTCGTCGGTGTCGCGGTGCTCGCCGCGCTCGCGCCGTCGCCGGCGTCGGCGGAGGCGCTCGAGTGCCCGAGCGCGACCGTCGCGCAGCGCCTCGAGGCCGCCGACGTGAGCTTCGTCGGGAGCATCGTCGACTCGCGGCCGGCCGGGGACGGGCGGCTGTACACGTTCGCGGTCGACCAGGTGGTGAAGGGCGACCTGGGCGACGAGGTGACGGTCCTCGCGGAGCCCCTCGTCGACGTGAACCGCGAGCCGGTCGGGAGCGACGTCGACGTCGGCCTGTTCGTGCAGCTCGACGGCGGCACGTACACGACCGACTCGTGCGGGCTCGTCGACCCGTCGCTCCTGCTCGCCGCCGCCGACGAGCCGCGGGGCGGGGCGATCAAGCTCGTGGTCGGGATCGTGATCCTCGGCGCGGTGCTCGCGCTCGCGTTCGCGCGGCTGCGGCGGCGCACGTCGCCGCGCTGAGCACGGCGTGGGGGCGGCGGACGCCGGATCGCTGGAGTAGCCTGCGCGGTGTGAGCTTCGAGCGCGTGCTCGTCGTCGGCGCCGGCCAGATGGGGGCCGGCATCGCCCAGGTCGTCGCCGCCTCGGGCCGGCACGTCCTCCTCCACGACGAGTGGCCCGGCGCGGCCGAGCGCGGGCTCGAGGGGATGCGCAGGAGCCTCGGCAAGCTCCACGAGAAGGGCGGGCCGGACCCGGCCGAGGTTCTGTCGCGCGTCGAGGTCGTGGACGGGGTGCGGGAGGCGGACCTGATGATCGAGGCCGTCGTCGAGGACGTCGAGGTGAAGAAGGACGTCTTCCGGGCCGCCGACGAGGTGCTGCCGGCGGCGTCCGTGCTCGCGTCGAACACGTCGTCGATCCCGATCACGGAGCTGGCGGCGGCGACGTCGCGGCCCGACCGCGTGATCGGCATGCACTTCTTCAACCCGGTGCCGGTGATGCGGCTCGTCGAGGTCGTGCGGGCGGTGCAGACGTCGGAGGAGACGGCGGCGGCGGTCGTCGCCCTCGCACGCGATCTGGGGAAGGAGCCCGCGGAGGCCCGGGACTTCCCGGGCTTCGTCTCCAACCGCATCCTGATGCCGTTCGTCAACGAGGCCGCCTACGCCCTGATGGAGGGCGTCGCCGACCCCGAGGCGATCGACACGATCGCGCGGCTCGGCTTCGCGCACCCGATAGGCCCGCTCGCGCTCGCCGACCTGATCGGCCTCGACACGTGCGTGGCGATCATGGAGGTGCTGCACCGGGGGCTCGGCGACCCGAAGTACGCGCCCTGCCCGCTCCTGCGCCAGTACGTGGCCGCCGGCCGACTCGGCCGCAAGACCGGCCACGGCTTCTACGACTACCCGTGACGGGCGACGGCCGGCTCGACGCGCAGCTCCGGGCGCTGCGGCCCTCCGACGACGAGTTCGTCGAGCAGGCGTTCCGCCTCGTGCTGCGACGGCCGCCGGACGACGAGGCGCGCGAGCGCGCGCTCGCGAAGCTCGCCGAGGGGACGCTGTCGCGGGCGACGCTCCTCCACGAGCTCGTGACGGCGGACGAGTTCGGGCGGGTCCGGGAGCTCGACGACGCCGCCGCCGCGGGCCGGGCGGCGCGCCGACGGGGCGAGCGGTCGCGCAGGCTGCAGGCCCCACCCGGGACGGACGAGCGGGTGATCGAGATCCCCTGGGTGCTCTCGCGCCTGCGCGAGGGGCGCGTGCTCGAGGTCGGCTACGCGTACGCCGAGCCCGCGTACCTCGCGGCGCTCGTCGCAGAGCTCCCGGGCGAGCTCGTCGGCGTCGACCTCGCGGAGGCGGAGGCGCCGGGGATCGAGACGGTGCGGGCCGACGTGCGCGACCTGCCGTTCGCCGACGCGGCCTTCGACCAGGTGCTGCTCGTGTCGACGATCGAGCACGTCGGGGCCGACAACACGGTCTACGGGCTCGCGGCGGAGGCCGACGCGGAGGGCCGGCTCGAGGCGCTGCGCGAGCTGCGGCGGGTGCTGCGCCCCGGCGGCAGCCTGCTCGTGACGGTGCCCCTCGGGGAGCCCGGCGACCACGGCTGGTTCCGCCAGGACGACGTGCGCGGCTGGACGCGGCTGTTCGCGCGGGCCGGCTTCTTCGTCGAGGAGCAGGAGGCGTACGAGCTGCTCGACGAGGGGTGGCGGGCGGCGCCGACGTTCCGGGCGGACGGCGTCCGCTACGGCGAGCGCGGCCCCGGGGCCTCCGCCGTGCTGTGCAGCGAGCTGTCGCCGCGCCGCCTGCGGCGGCTGGCGTCGCCGGACGGCTGGCGGCGCACCGCCCGCCGGCGGCTGGCGCCGACGTATCGCCGTGTCCGTCCCCACCGGGCGTAGCGCCGCGCCGACCTATACTCGCGGCGATGGACTTCGCGCTCAACGACGAGCAGCGGGGGATCCAGGAGCTCGCACGGGAGGTCGCGGAGGCGGAGATCGTGCCGCACGCGGCGGCGTGGGATCGCGAGCACCGGTTCCCGGTGGAGCTGTACGCGCGGCTCGGCGAGCTCGGGCTGATGGGCGTCTGCGTCCCCGAGGAGCTGGGCGGCGCCGGGGCCGACTTCCTCTCCTACGTGCTCGTGCTCGAGGAGCTGTCGCGTGCCGACGCCGGCGTCGGCGTCACCGTCGCCGTCCACACGAGCGCGGCGACGCTGCCGATCGTCGCGTTCGGCAGCGCCGAGCAGCGCGAGCGGCTCGTGCCGCCGCTCGCCCGCGGGGAGTTGCTCGGCGCGTTCGCCCTCACCGAGCCGGAGTCGGGCTCCGACGCGGGCTCGCTGCGCACGACCGCGACCCGCGACGGGGACGGCTGGGTGATCGACGGCACGAAGCAGTGGATCACGAACGCGAGCCACGCCGGCCTGTTCGTCCTCTTCGCCCGCACCGACCCGACGACGACCGGCGCGCGGGGCGTCTCCGCGTTCCTGCTCGACCGCGAGCACGTCGAGGTCGTGCGCGAGGAGGAGAAGCTCGGCCTCAACTCGTCGTCGACGGCGGACATCCGCCTCGGCGGCGTGTACGTGCCGGCGGACCGGATGCTCCACGCGGAGCGGAAGGGGTTCACGGTGGCGATGGCGACGCTCGACGGCGGCCGGATCGGGATCGCCGCACAGGCGGTCGGGATCGCGCAGGCGGCGTACGACACGGCGCGGGCGTACGCGCTCGAGCGGCGGCAGTTCGGCTCGCGGATCGCCGACTTCCAGGCGATCCAGTTCACGCTCGCGGAGATGTCGACCTCGATCGACGCCGCGCGGCTGCTCACGTACCGGGCGGCCTGGCGCAAGCAGGCGGGCCTCCCGCACACGACGGAGGGCGCGAAGGCGAAGCTGTTCGCCTCGCGCGTCGCGGTCGACGTGGCGCGCGACGCGATCCAGGTCCTCGGCGGCTACGGGTACACGAAGGAGTTCCCGGTCGAGCGCTACTACCGCGACGCGAAGGTGACGGAGATCTACGAGGGCACGTCGGAGATCCAGCGCATCGTGATCGCGCGCGGCATCCTCCAGCAGCACGAGCGGACGCTCCCCGTCGTCGGCGCGGTCTGAGCCGGCCGGCGCCGGAACGGTAGGCTCACGCGGTGCCCCGCGACCGCGACGAGCCCGTCCGCCTCACACGGATCTACACGCGCAGCGGCGACGCGGGGGAGACCTCGCTCGGCGACGGGTCGCGCGTCTCGAAGCTCGATCCGCGCATCGGCGCCTACGGGACGGTCGACGAGCTCAACTCGCTGATCGGCGTGGTGCTCGCCGCGCCGTGCCCCGACGCGGTCGCACAGGTGCTCGCGCGCGTGCAGAACGAGCTCTTCGACCTCGGCGCCGACCTGTCGCTGCCGTGGTCGGGGGAGGACGACCGGCTGCGCATCGCCCAGCCGTCGGTCGATGCGCTCGAGGCCGACTGCGACCGGTTCAACGAGTCGCTCCCCGAGCTGCGGAGCTTCGTGCTGCCCGGCGGGACGGCGTCGGCCGCGGGCCTGCACGTCGCGCGCACGGTCTGCCGCCGGGCGGAGCGCGAGGTGCTGGTGGCCGCGGGCGAGGCCCCGGTGAACCCGCTGGCGGCGGTCTACCTGAACCGCCTGTCCGACCTGCTGTTCATCCTCGCCCGCGTCGCGAACGCGGCCGGGGGCGTCGCCGAGCCGCTCTGGCGTCCCGGCGCCACGCGCTGACAGCGCTCCGGGACATGTCGGAGAGCCGCATCGGTCGGCTGCGGGAGGTGTTCCTCGTCGCGCTGCGGCTCGGGACGACGTCGTTCGGAGGGCCCGTCGCTCACGTCGGATACTTCCGCGACGAGTACGTCGGCCGCCGCGGCTGGCTCGACGAGCGGAGCTTCGGCGAGCTGGTCGCGGTGACGAACCTGCTGCCCGGCCCGTCGTCGTCGCAGCTCGGGATCGCGATCGGGGCCCTGCGCGCCGGCAAGCTCGGGGGCGCTGCCGCCTGGGCCGGGTTCACGCTTCCGTCCGCGTGCGTGATGACCGCCCTCGGGCTCGGGATCGCGTCGACGGACGTGGCGGGTGCGGGCTGGCTGCGAGGGCTGGAGCTCGCCGCCGCCGCCGTCGTGCTGACCGCGCTCGTCGCGATGCAGCGGACGCTCGCCCCCGACCTGCCGCGCATCGCGATCGCCGTCGCCGCGGCGGCGGGAGCGCTCGCCGTCCGCGGGCCGGCCGCGCAGGCGGGGCTGATCGTGGGCGCCGGCGCGCTCGGGGCGCTCGCCTTCCGCGCCCGGGCGGCGGTGCCGCCACTGCACCTGCGCTTCCCGATCGGCCGCCGGCTCGCCGTCGCGAGCCTGGCCGCCTTCGTGGCGCTGCTCGTCGTCCTGCCCGTGCTCCGGGACGCCGTCGGCGGGGTCGGCCTGCAGCTCGCGTGGGCGATGTACAGGGCCGGTGCGCTCGTCTTCGGCGGCGGCCACGTCGTGTTGCCGCTGCTGCACGAGGGCGTCGTCGAGCCGGGCCTCGTGGGCGAGCAGGAGTTCGTCGCCGGCTACGGGGCGGTGCAGGCAGTGCCGGGCCCGCTGTCCACGTTCTCGGCGTACCTCGGCGCCGTCGCCGGCATCGAGCCGAACGGCGTCGCGGGGGCGGCGTTGGCGCTCGGCGCGATCTTCCTGCCGTCGTTCCTGCTGCTCGGCGGCGTGCTGCCGCTGTGGTCGGTGGTGCGCGGGCACCCGGGGGTGCAGGCGGCCGTCGTGGGGATCGGCGCCGCCGTGGTCGGGCTGCTCGCGGCGGCGCTCTGGGATCCGGTGCTGCAGACGTCGGTGGACGGCTGGGGGGACGTCGTCGTCCTCGCCGTGCTCGTGGCGGCGCTCCGGGTCGCACCGCCCTGGGCGGTCGTGCTCGCCGCCGCCGCGGTCGGCGCCGCGGTGCTCTGATCGTCGTCGTCAGCCCGCGAGGGCGACGACGGGCCAGCTCGTGCGGAGCCAGTCGGTGACCTCCTCGGCCGGCTGCGGCGCGAGGACGTAGAAGCCCTGGGCGGCGTCGCAGCCGAGCGCTGCCGCGGCGTTCCAGGACTCGCGTGTCTCGATGCCCTCGGCGACGACGGTGAGGCCGAGGGAGTGGCCGAGGTCGACGAGGCCGCGGACGATGTGGACGTCGGCCCCCCCGCGGGTGAGCCCGTGTACGAAGCCGGAGTCGACCTTCACCTCGGAGAGCGGGAGCGTCCGGAGCGAGATCAGCGACGACGCCCGCCCGAAGTCGTCGAGGGAGAGGCGGACGCCGGTCGCCGCCAGGCGCTCCACGACGTCGAGGTCGAGCGTCGCCCCGGCGCCCGGCCCCGACGGGACGACCTCGAGCGTCAGCACCTCCGCGGGCGAGTCGGTCGACGCGAGCAGCCCGGCGATGCCCTCGGCGAGCAGCGGGTCGTCGAGGATCCGGTACGGGACGTTCACGGAGACGCCGATCGCGTGCCCGAGCTCCTCCCAGCGCCTGGCGTTCGCGAGCGCGTCGCGGACGACGTGCAGTGTGAGCGACCGGATCAGCGGCGTCCGCTCCACGTGCGGGATGAACTCGGTGGGGACGACGAGCCCCCGGCTCGGATGGAGGCGCCGGACGAGGCCCTCCATCGAGCGCACGGCACCGGAGCCGAGGTCGATGATCGGCTGGTAGTGGACGACGAGCTCGGCGCGCTCGAGCGCCGTCTCGTACTCGCGGACGACGCCGGCGTCGAGTGTCGCGCGCCGCCGGTCGGCGTCCTCGCCGACGTCGCGCTTCGTCGCGTACATCTGCCGGTCGGCCCGGCCGAGCAGCTCGGTCGGCGTCGCGCCGTCGTCGGGGAACAGCGCCCACCCGATCGACGCGTCGACCTCGACGACGTGCCCCTCGACGCGGTACGGCCGCCGCAGCGATTGCCGCAGCCGGCCGACGAGCCGTGCCGCGTCGTCCTCGGCTCGGGTGCCGAGCGAGAGCACGACGAACTCGTCACCGCCGACGCGGGCGACGGTGTCGCTCGCCCGGACGACCGATTCGAGGCGGCGTGCGATCGCCTGCAGCACCTGGTTGCCCACCTCGTGGCCGCGGATGTCGTTGACCTCCTTGAACCCGTCGATGTCGATCACGAAGAGGCCGAACGGCTCTCCGGTGCGTCGGGCGCGCCTGAGCGCCTGCTCGACGCGGTCGTCGAGGAGGATCCGGTTCGGAAGGGCGGTCAGCGTGTCCATGAGCGCAAGCGTGCGGGCGTGGGCGAGCCGGTCGACCCCGAACGTCACGCCGATCGCGAACGCGAGCGCCGCCAGCACGCCGAGGAGGAGGGCCGCCTCCGGGTGCCCGCGCCGGGTGAGCTCGGTGCAGGTGAGGGTCGCGCCGGCGACGACGACCGCCGCGGCCACGGGCCAGTGCAGTTTCCGGTGCTGTCGGCGGTGGTCTTCGAGCGTGTCCACGGGTGTCCGTCTGCCGCCGGGGGAGAGAGCCGCAGCCGCCGGCGGCCGCTGGTCGAACGGTAGGTTCAGGTGGCTCTCGTTTCGGCTCCCCGGACGGGTGAAGCCGCTCCCTCGTTCGAGGGAATGCGCCGCGGCGCGCTCCGGCTGACAGGGGCGACGAGGAGGAGTACCCTGGGGGGAGAAGGGAGGGGAACCGATGGGAGGGTGGTCCAAGCTCCTGCTTGCGGCGATGGGCGCGCTGGTGCTCGCGGCGTCCGCCTACGCGGCGCTGCAGGGCGGCGCGCCGCGCAGCGCAGTGTTGTCGGGGGCGAACGTCGTCGGCGTGTCCGGCGACCGGGACGGCTCGGGCACGGCGCAGTTGCGCGCGAACGTCGGCAAGCGCTCCGTCTGCGGGTGGTTCACGGTGAGCGGCCTCGACACGGTCAGCACCGTCTTCGTGCACGAGGGCGGGCCGGGCGTGACCGGCGGGGTCGTGCTGGTGTTCGCGTACCCGGGCCCGCACGGCGGCTTCACCGACGGCGTCTGGTACGGGTGCGGGACCGCGCCCGACGGGAAGCGGCCGACGAAGGCGCTCGTGAAGGCGCTCGTGCAGTCGCCGGGCGGCTTCTACGTCAGCGTGCAGACGTCGCCGTATCCGGCGGGTGCGATCCGCGGCCAGCTGACGAAGCCGGGGAAGGGCGCGCCGAAGCCCGGCAAGCCGGCAAAGCCGGCCCCGGGGGCGGCGAAGAAGACGAGCTGACCCGGCCGCGTCGCGGCCGGCGGGCGCGGGGCCGTGTCGCCCGGGCCGCGGCTAGCGATTGTTCTCGAGCAGCGTCAGCAGGTCGCGCACCTGGGTGTTGCTGACGAGCGGGGCGCGCAGGTACTTGCCCGGGCGGACCTTGAAGTGCACCTCGCGGCCGATGCGCTTGCGGTCGATGTAGCCGCCGTCGTCGAGGTCGCGAAGGATCCCGTACGTCCGCCGCTCGGTGATCCCGACGGCCTCTGCGATCTCGCGGACGAGCGCCCCGGGGTGCGCCGAGACGTACAGCAGCACCTGCGCGTGGTTCGTGATGAACGTCCACGACGACCCGTCGGAGGGGCGGCCTTTCGGCATCTACGCAGACTAGCCGAAGGCCGTCGTGGACGCCGGTCTCACACGCCGACCTCGGCTCCCTCTCGTCGTCCTCCGGCAGGTGGCGGCGCTCGTGTCCGACCGTCGAACCGTGCCCCGTCGGCCGCCCCGGGTGGATCGGAGTCGGCTCACCTCTCAACAACCGCTGTCTATTTCTCTGTTGCACAAAACAGTCTTTTCGATTTCATGAGACTAGAATCGTGAGTCTTCCGATCGGGGGAGAGGCGGCCTGAGGGCTGTCGGGGGCGTCTGGGCACCTCGCACAATCTGCGGCGTAGGGGAGACAGGTGAGCCAGAAACAGCGCACCCCGACGGGCCGGGTGATCCACGGCCCCTAGTCAGCGCTCCGGCGCCGCCCCCCGTGGAGGGCGCCGAACACGGTTCGGGCGGCCCCGCGCCGCCGTTGCGGTCAACCGACGTGAGAGAGGAACACCAAGAATATGGGAACTTCAGGGGGAAATAGGAAGCGCAGGTGGCGCAGACGCCGCCTGGTCGAGTTGGCGGTCGCCGTGGCGGCGGCCGTGTTCGCAGTCAACGTGGCCTGGGCAGACGAGGTCGCCAACACCATCGACTCAAGCGTCGATTCGACACTGGAAGTTCTTACGCTGTCTCCCACCGGAGCCAACACGAATGTTGGTTTCTGGGTGAGAGCTACCAACAATGACCCGACCAGCGCAACCAACGGATGCAACATCACGTCAGGCGAGTCGCTGACGATCGAGGTCAGTTCCAGCAATACGGCAGTCGCGAACGTCGTTGGTCTCGTCACGGGAGCGGATCGCCAGCTCACGTTCACCGGGTGCCGCTCTGGTGAAAGCGATTCCGCGAACGTGAAATCCGTTGCAATCGACCCGGTCGGTCAGGGCACTGCGACGGTCACGGTGGCAATCGTTACGAACAACGCCGGCGCTGGAGACTTCGTGACCAACACCGCCTCGTTTACCGTGAACGTTGACGACCCCCCGTCGGTGACATCTACGTCTCCGTCGAACGGGGCGTCCAACGTGCCTGTCGGCAGCACGATCACGGTCAACTTCAGCGAGTCCGTCGCGAACGACAACGCGTTCGCGCTGGAGTGCCCGAGCGGCACGCCGCGAGAGTTCACCACGAGTTCGTCGCCTGCGTCGAGCTACACGCTGACGCCGTCCGCAAACCTGCCGAACGGCACGACGTGCACGGTGCAGGTGAACAAGAACAAGATCACCGACACCGACACAGTCGACGGCCCGGACAAGATGACGGACAACTACTCCTTCAGCTTCACTACCGTCGTCACGGACACCACCGCGCCGACCGGGTCGATCACGATCAACAGCAACGCGGCGTACACGAACACGACCACGGCCACGTTGAACCTGTCGGCGACCGACGCTGTCGGCGTGACCGGCTACAGGGTCGCCAACGGCTCTGACTGCTCGTCCGCGTCATGGGTGTCGGTGAGTTCGACGACGTCCTACAGCGCGGACGTTCCTTTCACGCTCTCGTCGGGCGACGGCACGAAGATGGTGTGCGTGCAGTACCGCGACGCGGTGTTGAACGTCTCGACGCCCTACTGGGACACGATCGTGCTCGACACAGTCCCTCCGAACGCCCCGACGGCAACGGTGAGCCCGGCGCCGAACGCTGCCGGGTGGAACAAGACGCAGCCGGTGACGGTCAGCTACACCGGCAACGGCGATGGTGGTTCGGCTGCTGACAAGAGCGGCGTTGCAGGCTGCTCCGCCGATGACGTGTTCGCGGCCGAGACGACGAGTTCGGGTGTGACAGCCAGCGGCACCTGCACCGACAACGCGGGCAACGAGAGCACGGCGACCACAACCACGGTCAAGATCGACCTGACCGACCCGACTGTCGCGATCACGTCTCCCGTGGACGGCCTAACGACCATCGCCACGTCGGTGTCTGTGTTGGGCACGGCAAGCGATACGCCGAGTGGCATCAAGAGCGTGACGGTCAACGGTGTCGCGACAGACAACGCCGCCAGTTGGACGACGTCGACCAACGTGGCGCTCAGCTGTGGCGCCAATACGATCACGGCCACGGCAACCGACAACGCGGATCGCACGAACACCGCCCAGATCACGGTTACGCGGCTCTGCTTCGGCTTGCAGTACCTGAAGCCGATCGATCAGTCGACCAGCTCGCCGATCATGAACGTCGGCAAGTACGGCCGCGTGATCCCGACGAAGGTCATCCTCTCGATGATGGGCGGCGGCCCGCTCGACAATACGGCCCTCGCCGCCTACGGCCTGACGCTGCAGATGGGCGTCAACACCGCAACCTGCTCTAACGGAGCGGCATTCGACGGCATCGAGGAGTTCGCCGACGCCGGCCAGTCGAACGGAGGCACGAACCTGTTCCGGTGGGATCCCACAGCCAGCCAGTGGATCTACAACCTGGACACCAAGGCACCCCCGGGCATGACGATGGTGGTCAATAGCTGCTACCGGCTCGACGTCTATGTCAGCGACGGAACGAACAAGGTGAAGGTGTCGACCTCGACGTACGCCTTGTTCAAGCCCACGAAGTAAGAACCCGGAATCGCGGCGGCACAGACCCGCCGCGATCCACGAACGACCGGGGGGGCGCCGCGAGGCGCCCCTCCCTCGTTCCGCGCCCCGCGCGCCGCCCAGGGTGCCCCGGATCGGCTACACCTGGGGCATGGAGGTCGT
>NZ_DBNHWK010000027.1:0-11122 GCF_057140465.1 Gaiella sp. | reverse complement strand
CCGGGGCCCCGGCCCCCCAACTCCGGTTCACGCGCGACGGACGACGCCGCCGCTACTGCGTCCCTGCTACCCCTTCACGTAGTAGGGATAGACGCCCGCCGGGACACCGAGGCTCTCCGGAGCAGTGCCCTGGAGCGTGTAGCCGGCCGGCGGCGCGACACACGTGATCCCCGTGCCCTCGACGTAGTTGGCGGGGACCGCACCCGCGTAGTGGTAGTCCCAGCTCGGCTGACCGAGCTTCAGCTCGAGGAACAGTCCGGCGCGGATCGGCTCGCCCGCAGGCGTCGTGTTGCCCGTGACCGCGCAGTACCCCGCGCGATTCATCCCACCGCTCGGCTCGGTCGGCGGGATCAGCACGGTGTCGATGACGTGGGCGACCCCGTTGCTCGCCGCCACGTCGGCCTTCACGACCTTCGCGTTGTTGACGTAGAGCGACTCGCCGACCACCGAGAGGCCGATCTTCGCTCCGCCGACGGTCGTCGCGGAGCTCAGCGTCGTCGCCACGCTCGAGGGGACGTTGCCGCTCACGACGTGGTACAGCAGGACCGACGTCAGCAGGCCGGGATCCGCCGCGAGCGCGGCGAGCGTCTCGGCCGGCACCTTCGCGAACGCCGCGTCGCTCGGGGCGAACACCGTGAACGGCCCGCCCTCGGCGAGCACCTCGTCGAGCCCCGTAGCCTGCAGAAGGGCCACGAGCGTCTTGAAGTCCCCGGCCTCGACGAGGGCCTCCGGGAGGGTGGCCGCCGACGCCTGCGTCGCCGCGCCTGCGTTCCCGGTACCCACACTGGTCGTCGCCGCGGCACCGACAAGTGCCACCAGGCACGAGGCGGCCGCGACACGAATGATCATCCGACGCATCGATTCTCCTCTCATCCGATAACGGTTCGACCACGCGGCTCGATGCGCTCGACGCCCGCGGTCAGGCTCCCCCTGGGAACGCCCCATCCCCGCTGCCGCAGCCTCGCGTGGAGCCTGTGCCGGAGGACGAGGTCCGTTCTCCCTCCAGACCTCGCCGTGCGTGGTCGAGAGAGCTCTCACCGAGCGTACGGGGTGTTCGTCAGAGGCGCTCCGGGGGCTCTCGCGACCGTGTGAGCGTTTCCGGAGGAGTTGCTCACGAAGGGGACGCCGGCCCCGTCACCCGGGCAGCGGGTCGGTGCGGCGTCGCCGCACCGACCCGTTAGCGGTCAGTCGGCTGTGCCCTCGTCGAACTCGTGCGCGTGCTCCTCGTCCACGCACGCCGGGCAGAGCAGGAGCGTGTCGATCGCCTCGGGGAAGTCGCCGCGCACTGCCAGCCAGCCACACGCCCAGTGCATCAGCTCACGCGGGTCACCCGGAGCCTCCTGCCCGCACTGCGCGCAGGCAAGAGGGGTCAGCGTCGTGCTCATGGGCACCTCCCTCTGTCCCCCAGGACTCTACGCCCTTCGCCGCGCGGGCGCGACCCCGCCCCGACGGCGACGCAGCGGGCATCCGACCCGGCGGTCCGCACCGAGGAATGGCGACCGTTCCCGCGATGCCACCCGGAAAAGCGCGTATGGTTCGGGAGAGTCATTCGAGAGTCGGGGAACAGCTGAAGGCCGCGAGACGGACGTGACATCGGAAGCGGGCAAGACGTCGCAGTTCGAGATCGTTCGCCGCGAGGACTTCTCCGACGTCACCTACCTGCTGGAGATCCGCCACCCCGCGATGGCGAAGGCCGCGAAGCCCGGCCAGTTCGTCATCGCCATGGAGCACGAGCACGGCGAGCGCATCCCGCTCACCCTCGCCGACTTCGATCCCGACCGGGGCACGGTCACCCTCGTCGTGCAGGCGGTCGGCAAGACGACGAAGGAGATGCAGCAGCGCTGCCGGGTGGGCACGAGCCTCCATGCGCTCGTCGGGCCGATGGGGATCCCGAGCCGCGTCGGCCACGCACGGAAGGTCGTGTGCGTCGGCGGCGGCCTCGGTGTCGCCCCGGTCTACCCGCAGGCGCGCGCCCACAAGGAGGCCGGCGCGTACGTGATCGGCGTGGTCGGCTTCCGGAGCAGGGACCTGATGTTCTGGGAGGACGAGTTCCGCGCCGTCTGCGACGAGTTCATCGTCTGCACGGACGACGGCTCGGAGGGGATCAAGGGCGTCGTCACGGCCGGGATCGAGCAGGCGATCGCCCACCACGACGACATCGACGAGGTCGTCGCGATCGGCCCGCCGATCATGATGAAGTTCTGCGCCGAGACGACCCGCCCGCACGGGGTCTCCACGGTCGTGAGCCTGAACCCGGTGATGGTGGACGGCACCGGCATGTGCGGCGGCTGCCGCGTGCGCGTGGGCGACCAGGTGAAGTTCGCCTGTGTCGACGGCCCGGACTTCGACGGCCACTCCGTCGACTTCGACGACCTGATGGCCCGGCTGCAGCGCTTCCGGGCGAGCGAGGCGGACGCCCTCGAGCGCTGGCAGGAGAGCTGCCGGGTGAGGGCGGAAGCGGAGGCGCAGGAGTCCGTCGCGGCCCCGTTGGTCGACACGCGTCCGGCGGCGGACCGCTGAGGGGCAGGGACGAGCCGATGCCCCCGAAGAAGACGATCCGCACGATCCCGCAGGAGCGGACGCCGATGCAGGCGCAGGACCCGCAGGTCCGGGCGACGAACTTCGCCGAGGTCGCCTGCGGCTACACGCTCGAGGAGGCCCTCCGCGAGGCCGAGCGGTGCCTGTTCTGCCCGGACGAGCCGTGCGTGCGCGGCTGCCCGGTCGAGATCGACATCCCGGGCTTCATCCTCGACATCACCGAGAAGAACTTCCACGGCGCCTACGACAAGATCACCGACACGAACCTCCTGCCGGCGATCTGCGGGCGCGTGTGCCCGCAGGAGACCCAGTGCGAGGGCGTGTGCACGATCGCCGACACGCTCGAGCCCGTGGCGATCGGCCGGCTCGAGCGCTTCATCGGGGACATGGCGATCGCCGAGGGCTGGGAGAGCGCGCCCTACATCGAGCCGAGCGGCTTCCGCGTCGCGATCGTCGGCTCGGGCCCGGCCGGCATGGCCTGTGCCGCGGACATGGCGAAAGCCGGGTGCGAGGTGACCGTGTACGAGGTCTTCCACGAGCCCGGCGGCGTCCTCAAGTACGGGATCCCCGACTTCCGCCTGCCGAACGACGTGATCGACGCCGAGATCGAGAAGCTCCGGCAGCTCGGGATCAGGTTCGAGTGCAACACGCTCGTCGGGCGGCTGTTCACCGTCGAGGACCTGCTCACGGAGATGGGCTTCCACGCCGTGTTCATCGGGACCGGAGCCGGGTACCCGACCTTCATGGGCATCCCGGGCGAGTCGCTCGCCGGCGTGCTCTCGGCGAACGAGCTGCTCACCCGCTGCAACCTGATGCGGGCCCGCGACTTCCCCGCGTACGACACGCCGCTGCAGCCGGGGCGCCGCGTCGCCGTGATCGGCGCCGGGAACACGGCGATGGACGCGATGCGCGTCTGTCTGCGCCTCGGCGCGGAGACCGTCTTCTGCGTCTACCGGCGGACGCGCACCGAGGCGCCGGCACGGGTCGAAGAGGTGCACCACGCCGAGGAGGAGGGCATCGAGTTCCACTGGCTGACGAACCCGGTCGAGATCCTCGACGACGGCGAGAACAACGTGCGCGGCCTGCGGTGCCAGCGCATGGAGCTCGGCGAGCCCGACGAGTCGGGCCGCCGGCGGCCGGTGCCGGTGCCCGGGAGCGAGTTCGAGATCGACGTCGACATGGTCGTGTACGCGATCGGCACCAACGCCAACCCGATCCTCGGCCAGACCTCGTCGCTCCGGCTCAACGAGCGCGGGTACATCGTCACCGACGGGAGCCTCGCGACGTCGATCGCGGGGGTGTGGGCGGGCGGCGACATCGTCACGGGCGCGGCGACCGTGATCGAGGCGATGGGCGCAGGGCGGCAGGCGGCGGCCGAGATGAAGGCGTACCTCGGCCTGCGCGACAGCGAGGTCGTGTACCTGCCCGAGCGCACCGGCAGCACCGGCAAGCGCTTCGGCATCGACCTCTCGGAGCACAACCACGTCCGGGTGACCGCGTAGGGGCCGTGGGAGGGAGAGCGACGTGAGCGACGTGCTGACAGGAGGGTCCGCCGCCGTCCGGGGCGAGCCCGAGCGCTCGGCGACCAGCCGCAAGGACGCCACCACGCTCGACGAGCACATCATCGAGGTGATCAGCGACTCGGGCGAGGGGGCGCAGCGCTGCGGCCAGTCGCTCGGCGCGATCGCGGCGAAGATGGGCAACGGGATCTGGACGGTCGAGATCATCCCGGCCGAGATCCAGCCGCCGGCGCGCAGCGTCCAGGGGGCGAGCGGCGTCCGCATCCGCATCGGGCAGCGCCGCGTCACCAACGGCGGCGACGAGACCGACCTCGTCGTCGCGTTCAACGAGCAGGTGCTGCTCGGCCGCGTCCGGGCGGGCGACTTCAAGCCGGGGGCGACGATCCTGCTCGAGAGCATGTGGGCCGAGCACGGCGATGCGAGGATCGCCTCCGCGTATTCCGACACCGTCGCGAGCCTCCGCGAGAGCGGCTACGACGTGATCGAGATCCCGATGGACGCCGAGTGCCGCACGATCGTGGACGACCCGCGGCGCGGCAAGAACATGTTCGCCCTCGGCATCCTCTGCAACATCTACAGCCTCGACCTGGGCATCGCGCGCGACCAGATCGCGATCACGTTCGGCAAGAAGGCCGAGCACGTGGTGAGGCAGAACGTGGAGCTCCTCGACGCCGGCTGGGCCTGGGCGGAGGCCAACCTCCCGATCCGGTACGAGATCCCGGCGGAGCGCCCGAAGGAGCCGCAGATCGTCGTCAACGGCAACACGGCGCTCGCGCTCGGCGTGCTCGCGTCCGGCATGGACATCTGCGCGATGTACCCGATCACGCCGGCGACGTCGGCGTCGCACTACCTGAGCGAGATGTTCGAGCGCGTCGGCGGGATCGTCCACCAGGCCGAGGACGAGATCGCGGCCTGCTCGTTCGCGATCGGCGCCTCGTACGCCGGGAAGTGCGCCGTCACGATCACCTCGGGGCCCGGCTACTCGCTGAAGCAGGAGGCGATCGGGCTCGCGACGATGGCCGAGATCCCGCTCGTCGTGGTCAACGTCCAGCGCGGCGGGCCCAGCACCGGGCAGCCGACGAAGGTGGAGCAGGGCGACCTCCTGGCCGCCGTCTTCGGGAGCCACGGCGACGCCCCGAAGGTCGTGATGGCGGCGAGCGGCATCGAGGACTGCTTCTACTCCGTGATCACGGCCCGCAAGATCGCCGAGTCGTTCAACATCGTCGTCGTCCTGCTCTCCGATGCGAGCCTGGCGACCGCCCAGCAGCCGTTCCCACGGCCGATGTTCAGCGAGGACTGGCTCGCGCCGCCCGTCGACCAGGCCCCCGTGCCGGACGGGGCCCGGCCGTACGACTGGGATCCCGTCACCGGCATCGCACGGCGCTTCGTCCCCGGGCAGCCGGGCGGCATGCACACCCTCACCGGCCTCGCACACGACCGGGGGAGCCACGTCGCCTACGACGCGCAGAGCAACGAGGACGGGCTGCGCCATCGCAGCCTCAAGCTCGTCGCGCTGCAGAAGACGCTGCGCCCCCCGACGGTCTTCGGCGACCGGGAGGGCGACATGCTGGTCGTCGGCTGGGGGAGCACGAAGGGCGTGATCGAGGAGGCCGTCGAGCAGCTCCGTGCGGAGGGACGGCGGGTCTCGTCGATGCACCTGCGCTTCCTGCAGCCGCTGCCGCCCGGGATCAAGGAGATCATGGAGGGGTTCCGGAAGGTGATGACGGTCGAGGGCAACTGGGCGGACCGCATCGAGGACGACCTCGTCGACGAGGACAACCGGCGCTACTCGCCGCTCGCGATCATGCTCCGCTCGCGGTTCCTCGTCGACGTCGACTGTTGGAGCGAGGCGCGGGGACAGCCGATCAAGCCCGGGGCGGTCGCACGCGTCGTCCGGGAACGACTCGACCAGGAGGAGCAGCGATGACGACTCCCGTCACGCAGTGCCTGATCCGCCTCCACGAGGAGCACCACAGCCTCGAGGACTACCAGGGAGGCGTTCCCCGCTGGTGCAACGGCTGCGGCGACAACGCGATCCTCACCGCCGTGCAGCGGATCTGCCGCGACGAGGACCTGAGCCCGGAGCGCACCGTGTTCGTGTCCGGGATCGGCTGCTCGAGCCGGTTCCCCCACTACATGAGCACCTACGGCTTCCACGGCATCCACGGACGCGCGTTCCCGATCGCCGAGGGCGTCAAGATGGCGCGGCCCGACCTCCACGTCTTCGTCAACACCGGGGACGGCGACTGCTGCTCGATCGGCGCCGCCCACTGGATCCACGCCGTCCGTTACAACATGGACATCACGGTGCTCCTGCACGACAACTACGTGTACGGGCTCACCAAGAAGCAGGCCTCGCCCACGTCGCCCAAGGGGCTCAAGAGCAACACGACGCCGCGCGGGACGGACCTCGAGGCCCTCAACCCCCTCACCGTGACCCTCGGCGTGCAGAACGCGTCGTTCGTCGCGCAGGCGGTGGACTGGATCCCCGAGGTCCTGTACGAGATCGTGGCCGCCGCCTACCGGCACCGGGGCTTCTCGTTCGTGCGGGTCATCCAGCGCTGCCCGGAGTTCCTGCCGAAGATGCTCGAGCCCTGGCTGCAGGACCCGTCGAAGACGCTGCTCCTGACCCACGAGGACGGCCTGCAGCTGAGCCCCGACCTCGAGCGCATCTACAAGAACCGGCGCGAGCACGACCCGCTCGACATCGACCGCGCGCGCGAGATCGCCTCGTCGGACGACGTGATCCCCGTCGGGATCCTCTATCGCAACCCCGCCGTCCCGTGCTACGAGGAGCTGCGCGGCGCAGGCCAGGCGCGGCCGGCGGAGCGCATCCGGGCGGGCCTCGAGGCCGAGCTCGACAAGTTCACCGTGTGGCCGGACGAGACCGTCGAGGAGCAGGCGGTCGCCTGACCCGGAGTCGCCGTTGACGAGCGAGCCACAGGCGATGGACGCGACGGCCCTCGAGAGGCAGGCCGTCTTCCACCTGACCGGGAGCCGGACCGACGGTGCGCTCGAGCCGGTCGAGGAGGGCGTGTTCCGGCCGGCGCTCCTCGCCGGCTACCGGGACCTGACGCGCCTCCGGTACGACTTCCCGGTCGTCCTCGTCGAGGGCGCCGCGGACGGAGCGACCGTCCGCTCGCTGTCGTCGGTCGTCGACGGCGTCCTCCAGGAGCTGGCGCCGCGCGGCGTCGAGGGGGAGCGGCTGCGCAGGCAGGTGCTCGGGCTCGAGCGCGAGCTGCGGTCGATCGTCCGGGACGGCGCCCGGGGCATGCTCTCCGACCTGTGGGAGACGGCGGTCGGGCGCATCGCCGCCGAGGCGGGCGACGAGGTCGGGCAGGTCCTCGCCCACGCGGGCGACCAGCTGCCCGTCGACGGCGAGGTCGTCGACTGCGACCACGAGGCCCCGGCACGCCTCGTCGAGCACGCGTGGCGGACGACGCAGCAGCGGAAGGGGCGGCGCTTCCACGACGAGGTGAACCGGCTCGTCCAGGCGCTCTCCGACATCCTGCGTGCGGCGTTCGTCCACTCGGAGGGCGGGCGCCGGCCGGAGAGCCTGCGCGCCGCCGTCGGCGACCTGCACCACGACGACTTCGACTTCGACGCGATGTCCAGGCTGCTCGGGAAGAGCGCCCCGCAGGACGAGCTGCCCGCCGCGAGGCGCGAGCGGATCGAATGGGCACTCGGCGTCCTGCGGCGCCAGCGGTTCTTCGAGCCTCCGGCCGGGACCAGCTCGACACCGGCGGCGGATGCGCCGTACTCATACCGGTTCGCGAGCTGCTCCGAGAGCACGGCGGCGTTCGCGGAGCGGCTGCCCGAGGTGGTGGAGTTCGTGAAGGCGATGTCGATCGCCGAGCTCGAGGCCGACGGGCGCTACGTCGAGTCGCGGCACGACCCGTTCTTCGCGGCGTTCGACGAGGACACGCTGACGCCCGAGGACCTCGCGCTGTTCCCCGACTACCTCGTGTGCATCGACGCCGAGCACACCGACGCGGCCGAGAGCGGCGTGCTGATGGAGGTGCTGGCCTCGGACCTGCCCGTGAAGGTGCTGGTGCAGACCGGGGACGTCCTCGAGGAGTCCTCGATCGGCGCCGGCCACTTCGGGTTCGGCATGCGCAGCGTGAACCTCGCGAGCACCGCGATGGGCCTCCACGACGTCTTCATCCTGCAGACGACGAGCTCGAACCTCTACCAGCTCCGCGACCGCCTGGTCGACGGGCTCGCGTACGCGGGGCCCGCCCTGTTCAGCGTGTTCTCGGGGTCGACGGCTCCGGCGAGCGGCCTGCCGCCCTACCTCACGTCGGCGGCGGCGATGGAGGCGCGGGCGTTCGTCGCCTTCGCGTACGACCCGTCGGCGGGGCCCGACTGGGCGTCGCGCTTCTCGCTCGAGGACAACCCGCAACCCGAGCTCGACTGGCCGATCGAGGAGCTCGAGTACGCGGACGAGGCGCTGCAGCGGGTCACGGAGCAGGTCGCCTTCACGATCGTCGACTTCATCGTCTGCGACCGCCGCTACGCCCGGCACTTCGCGCGCGTGCCGCGCCCGCAGTGGAACGACAACCTGATCCCCGTCGACGAGTGGCTCGCGCTCGCCCCCGGGGAGGTCGGCGACCGGATCCCGCACGTGAAGGTCGTCGACGAGCACGACGTGCTGCACCACCTGATCGTCGACGCGAAGCTGATGCAGGCGGCCCGCCGCTGCCGCGAGATCTGGCACGGCCTGCAGGAGCTCGGGGGGATCCACAACTCCCACGCCGAGCGCCTGCTGGCGCGCGAGAGGGCGGCCTGGGAGGAGGAGAAGCAGCGCGAGCTCGAGGACGCGCGCGCGCAGGCGGCGACGGCGGCCGGGGAGGTCGCCGTCACGGACGGGACGATCGCGGTGGACGCGGACGCCGCGCCCACGGAGGTGGAGGCGGGCGCGGACGCGACCGCGGCCGTGGAGGAGGAGCCGGAGGCGGCCGAGGCCCCGTCGGACGACCCGTGGATCGAGACCACACGCTGCTCGAGCTGCAACGAGTGCACGGCGATCAACGACCGGATGTTCGCCTACGACGAGAACAAGCAGGCGTACTTCAAGGACCTCGACGCCGGCACCTTCCGCGAGATCGTCGAGGCCGCCGAGGCCTGCCAGGTGGCCGTGATCCATCCCGGGAAGCCGCGCAACCCGAACGAGCCGGGCCTCGAGGAGCTGATCGAGCGGGCCCAGCCCTTCCAGTAGCGGTCCGCGCCGGCGGCCGTCAGGCCGTCTCCGCGGGCCCGGCGGCGTCCTCGCCGGCACCGGGCCCGGCGCGCGACGCCGCCACCGCGGCACGGCGCTCCGCGGTGAGCTCACGGAGCACGATCTGCGCGGACGCGGTCAGCGGGACCGCGATCAGCGCCCCCACCACCCCGAGCAGCGCCGCCCCGACGACCACGCTCGCGATCACGAAGAAGCCGGAGATGTCGGCGGCGCGGCCCTGGATCGTCGGCTGCAGGAGGTAGTTCTCGACCTGCTGGTACGCGATGCAGACGGCGAGCATCGCCACCGCCTGCGGCCAGCCGACGGTCAGCGTCACGAGGGAGAGGATGAGCGCGGCGATCGTCGCGCCCACCTGCGGGATCAGCCCGAGCAGGCCCGCGATGATCCCGAGCGCGAGGGCGAACGGCGCCCCGAGCGCCCAGGCCGCCGTCCCCTGCACGATGCCCGCGATCGAGGCGATCACGACCGCGCCGAGCGCGTAGCGCCCGATCGTCCGCGTGATCCGGTGCTCGAGGCCCTGCACGCGGTCTGCTGTGCCGGGGTAGAGGATGCTGCGCAGCGCCGCCGAGAGGTTCGGCAGGTCGATCACGAGGAACAGCGTCATGAAGACGATCGCGACGCCGATCAGCCCGGCGCCGAACACCCGCGTGCCGATGGCGGCGATGTCGTCGAGCTTGCTCGGCGCGTCCGCGGCGAGCCCTTCCGCCCAGTCCTGCAGCTCCGTGCCGAGATCCGTTCGCTCGTCGAGCCACTGGAAGAGCCCCGACTCGCGGATCCGCTCCGCGATCCCCGGCAGGTCGCGCACGAGGTCCTGGATCGCGCCGACGAACGGCGAGACGAGGAGGTACCCGAGCATCACGAGCAGCGCGACCGTGCCCAGCACGAGCACGATCGCGGCGTTGCCGCGCCGCATCCCCCACCGCTCCTGGAGCCACGTCGCCGGCGTCTCGAGCACGAGCGCGAGGAAGAGCGCGATGAAGAGCAGCAGGAACGCGTCCCGGGCGACGACCATCGCCCACGCCAGCGCACCCGCGATCCCGATCACCGCGAGCGTCCGCCAGGAGATCGTGATCTCGACGCGCTGCAGCGGTGGCGGCTTCGGGGCCTGCACGGCAGGAAGTTCGTCGTCCACCGTTGCCTCCCTCCCGTGCGCCCGTCCGGTGCACGCGTCGCGGCGGGTCGCCGGCCCCTCCCCGGGCCGCCGCCCGGGCCGGTGATCGCGCGTATCGTCTGGTCGTGGGCCGGAGCCTCGCCGTCGCCGTCCTCGCCCTCGCGGTGGTCACGGCCGCCGCGGGGACCGGGGGTGCCGCGACGACGGCTGCGAAGCTCCGCCTGGACGGCGTGCGCTTCCGCCCCGAGGCAGCGCTCACTCCCACGCAGCGCGCGGTCGGCCTCATGGACCGGCCGGAGGCCCCCGCGGACGGGATGCTCTTCGTCTTCCCCAGGGACACCCGGGGCGGGTTCTGGATGAAGAACGTCGTCGTCCCGCTGAGGATCGTCTTCTTCGACGCGCGCGGGCGGCGGGTCGCGGCCTTCTCGATGACGCCCTGCCGGGAGGACCCCTGCCCCGTCTACACACCTCGCCGGCGGTACCGCTTCGCCCTCGAGCTCGCGGCCTCCGACCCTCGCCCGGCACGGACGCTCGCGCCCCCTGCATCCCTGCGGCGACTGTCGCGCGCCGCCCGCTGACGCGGCGCCCGTGGAGTGCCCCGTCAGCGGGTCGAGCCGGCGACTGCCGCGCGCCTGCGCACTCAGGTGAAGAGCTGCACGTCCGCCTGCTGCATCACCTCCATGAACGTGAGGTACTCGCACACCGTCACCCGCT